>NZ_RZSW01000029.1:0-25571 GCF_003997375.1 Mesorhizobium sp. M5C.F.Ca.IN.020.29.1.1
GACCATGATGAAGGTAGCAATTGTCGGCAGCGGGTTCATCGGACGGGCCTGGGCGATCAGCTTCGCCCGCGCCGGCCATGATGTGCGGATGTGGGACCAGTCGCCGGCCGCGACGGCCGGCGCGCACGATTACATCGCCGGCGTGCTGGGCGACCTCGCCGCGAACGATCTGCTGCGGGGACAGGCAATCGACGCCGTGCTTGATCGCATCGCCGTGGTGGCGGAACTGGGCGAGGCGCTGACCGATGCGGTCCATATCCAGGAGAACACGCCCGAAAACCTCGAAGTGAAGCGCGAGGTGTTCTCCCTGATCGACGCACTGGCCGGTCCGCACGCGGTGATCGCCAGTTCCACCTCGGCTTTGCTGCCGTCAAAATTCACCGACCATCTGCAAGGGCGGCACCGCTGCGTAGTCGTGCATCCGATCAATCCGCCCTATCTCATCCCGGCCGCTGAAGTCGTGCCGGCGCCATGGACCTCCCCCGAAACGGTCGAAAGGACTCGCGCCTTCCTCGTCGCCGCGGGCCACGCGCCGCTTGTGATGAAGCACGAGCTCGACGGTTTCATCATGAACCGCCTGCAGGGCGCGCTGCTGGAGGAAGCTTTTCAACTTGTCGCCGACGGCTTTGCCAGCGTCGAGGATGTCGATATCGGCATTCGCGATGGGCTGGCGCTGCGCTGGTCGTTCATGGGTCCGTTCGAAACGATCGACCTCAACGCGCCGGGCGGCGTACGCGACTATGTCGAGCGCTACCAGACGATCTATTCCAACATCTTCCCGCAAATGCTGCGCCGCGTCGACTGGGCCGGCGAGGTCATCGAAACGGTAGAGGCCGACCGCCGCAAGCGGCTGCCGCGGGAAGAACTCGTCGAACGGCAGGTATGGCGCGACCGCCGGCTGATGGCGCTGGCAGCGCACAAGAAAAAATCGGATCAGGAGTTTGGAAGATGACGGAAACAAGCCGCAAGCCCGGCGCCCAGCTGCCCAAAGGCAAAGTTATCATCACTTGTGCGGTGACCGGGGCGATCCACACGCCGACCATGTCGCCCTATCTGCCGATCACCCCGGACCAGATCGCCGCCGAGGCGATCGCGGCAGCGGAGGCAGGTGCGGCGATCCTGCACCTGCATGCCCGCGACCCCGAGACCGGCAAGCCTGACCAGACGCCGGCGGCGTTCGCCCGCTTCCTGCCGCGCATCAAGCAGGCCACCAACGCCGCCATCAACATCACCACCGGCGGCAGTCCCTACATGAAGGTCGAGGAGCGCGTGCGCCCGGCCGCCGAGTTCAAGCCCGAGGTCGCCTCGCTCAACATGGGTTCGATCAATTTCGGGCTCTACCACCTCGTCGACAAATATGAGACCTTCAAGTTCGACTGGGAAAAGCCGCATCTGGAAGCGACGCGCGACCTGGTCTTCCGCAACTCCTTCAAGGATATCGAATACATATTGGCAACCTGCTACGACAACGGCACGCGCTTCGAGTTCGAGTGCTACGACATCGCCCATCTCTACAATCTCTCGCACTTCGCCGACCGCGGCCTGGTCAAGCCGCCGTTCTTCGTGCAGTCGGTATTCGGTCTGCTTGGCGGCATTGGCACGCATCCCGAAGACGTCGCCCATATGAAGCGCACCGCCGACCGGCTGTTCGGAGACCAGTTCCGCTGGTCGGTGCTCGGCGCCGGCGCCAGCCAGTTGCGGATCGCGGCCCAATCGGCAGCGCTTGGCGGCAACATCCGCGTCGGGCTCGAAGACAGTCTTTGGGCCGGCAAAGGCAAGCTTGCGAAATCGAACGCCGAGCAGGTGGTGCTTGCCCGCAAGATCATCGAGGGGCTCGGCATGGAAGTGGCGACGCCCGACGAGGCGCGCGAAATCCTATCACTGAAGGGCGGCGACAAGGTCGAGTTCTGATCTCGCCTGTCGCCGCATGGGTGGCGCCGATGGGTCGACCGTCGATGCCGAAGGCTTTCCCTGGAATGCCCTCGTCTACGACGGGCGGCTTGTGCGTTACGCACCCGACGGCAGCGTCGATCGCACCATCGACATGCCCGTCAAGAAGATCACCAGCGTGATGTTCGGCGGACCGAAGCTCGACACCCTTTACGTGACCTCGATGGCAAAACCGCCGCTGCCGCGATTCCCCGGCGATGGCGTTCTGCGCGGCAGCCTGTTCGCTATAACCGGCCTTGGAATCAAAAGGCGTTGCGGAACCAGGATTCGCCGGGTGACGGTGGCTGCAAAGGGGGTAGAGGCTAATAAGGAAACGAACGCTCGGTCGATTTCTTGTGGTGAAAATCTGATGGCGGCTGCAAAAGGGATAGAGGCGAATAAGGAAAACGAACGCTCGCTCGATTTCTAGTGGTGAAAATCTGATGCTGGTATCGGAGCCAAATACCGGTTTCGACCCACTCTGGCCGTCCGCAACAACCATCGCGGACGGCTCGATTGAGCCCTCAGCGGTCGTTCTTTCCCGGCAATCTGAGCCATGGCCGCCAGTCGTGCCAGCAAGTCGCCACAGCTACAGTTTGGACGTCGAGCACATGATCATTGTAAAAACGGATCCTGATCACCCCGACGCGCAGATCCTTCTCGATGTGCTGTCGGAGGCGCTGACCAGGATCACAGGCGACAGTGGCCAGTACTCGTTTGATGCAAACAATTTGAAAGGTAGGCGGAGCGTGTTTGGGCCTTGCCCGTGCAACGTCTAAGGTCTCGTGCTACGCTCCGAAGTCCTTCTCTAGGGGGCTGTCATGTCGCAACTGAAGACGCTGCTACTTGGATCTTGGAGAATGACATCATGGGTCTATGAGATCCTTGAAACCGGCGAAGTGCTCGATGCCCTGGGGCAGAATCCCCGTGGCATAATCTCCTACTCAGCAGATGGCAGGATGATGGTTTTCGTCCTTCGAACAGATCGCAGCACGCCTGCGGCCCTAGTCCCCACCTCGAATGAAAAGATTGCACTCTACGATTCCATGTTTGCCTATGCCGGGACATACTCTGTCGAGCATGACCGGATCGTCCATCATATTGACATGAGCTGGAACCAAAGCTGGGAGGGTACCGAACAAGTCCGGTACCTAGAGACCGACGGTCGAACGCTCCTCTACAGATCGGCCCCGGCACAGAACCCGCTGGATGGGAAAGATTGCGTTCATACCGTTAGATTTGAGAAGATTACATCGACGTCGTCGCATTGAACGCCCGGAAGGTCCACATTTGAGCCGTTCAGTTGAACCTTCGTCGAACGGCGGTTCTCCACCTAAAGCGGGAGCCTGTGTTGGATACAAAGCCGTCAGATTTCACCATCAGGTGGCGACCCAATGCTTTTCGGCGAGCTCGTCCATGGCCGATGGCGCCGCCTCGTTTCATCGCTGTGAGTTTTTTCCATGAATTTCGATATTCCAGCCCAGACCGAAGATTACCGCGTCCGCATTGCCGACTTCGTCGAGCGTGAGATACTGCCGCTCGAAGCCGACAACATGTCCTACGACGCGCATGGAAATATCACCTTGCCGCTGCTGGAGGCGCTTCGCGCCAAAGCGCGGATGGCGGGGCTGTGGTGCCTGCAGCTCAAGCCCGAATCCGGCGGCGCCGGTCTCGGCAAGATGGACATGGCGGTCTGCTACGAGGAGATGAACCGGTCGATCTTCGGACCCGTGGTGTTCAATTCGGCAGCGCCCGACGATGGCAACATGATGGTTCTGGAGGCGCTCGGCACACCGGCGCAAAAGCAAAAATGGCTGAAGCCGATCGTCGAGGGCAAGGTGCGCTCGGCCTTTGCCATGACCGAACCGCACCCCGGCGGCGGCTCTGATCCTTCGATGATTATGACGCGTGCGAAGCGGCGCGGCGACAAATATGTGGTGACCGGCCGCAAATGGTTCATCACCGGCGCGGAGGAGGCCAGCCATTTCATTCTGATCGCGCGAACCTCGGACGACCCGCGCCATGGTCTGTCGGCCCTGATGTTCCACAAGGACCAGCCGGGCTGGCGCATCATGCGCCGCATCGAGATCATGGGCCCGGAGGAGCATGGCGGGCATTGCGAGCTGGAATTCGATGGGCTCGAAATCCCTGTCGAAGACATGCTGGTCGGCGAAGGCAGGGGCATGAAGGTGACGCAGGTGCGGCTCGGCCCGGCACGACTTACCCACTGCATGCGCTGGCTCGGACTGTCCAGGCGCTGCGTCGAGATCGCGCGCGCCTACGCTGCCGAGCGCCATGGTTTCGGCCAGCGTCTCGCCGACCGCGAAAGCGTCCAGCTGAAGCTCGGCGACCTCGCCATGCGCATCGAAATTGGCCGGATTCTGGTGATGAAGGCTGCGTGGGAACTGGACCGCGGCGGCTTTGCCCGCAAGGAAGTGTCGATGGCCAAGGTCCAGGTCGCCAATGTGCTGCATGACGCGGCCGATGTGGCGATCCAGATCAATGGCGCGCGGGGCTATTCCAAGGACACGGTGCTCGAATGGATTTACCGCTATGCTCGCCAGGCGCGGCTGGTCGACGGCGCCGATGAGGTCCACAAGATGGTGCTGAACCGTTTCCTCAATGAGGAAGAGAGGGGCTTCTGGCGCTGGACTGTCGAAGGCGAGGCATAAGGGACGCGCGCTCAGGAGGAAAGATGGCGCAGCCGTTGAATGCGGACTTCGATCCTGCGGCATTGAAGGGTTTTCTGGCGAGCCGCTTCGGCGATGCCTCAATGTCGCTCGGGCGGATCGGCGGCGGACAGTCCAATCCTACCTATTTCGTGGACTATGGTGCGCATCGCATGGTGCTGCGCAAGAAGCCGGCCGGGCCGATCCTGCGCGGGGCGCATGCCGTCGATCGCGAATTCCGCGTGCTTGAAGCGCTGGCACCGACCAACGTTCCGGTGCCCGGGCCGGTGCTCTATCACGACGGTGCCGAGCTGCTCGGCACGCCCTTCTACCTGATGGAGCGGCTGGATGGTCGCATCTTCCACGATTGTTCGCTGCCTGGCCTTTCGCCCGCGCAGCGACGCGGCATCTATTTCGGCATGGCAGAAGCGATGGCCAAATTGCATGCCGTCCGTCCCGACGAGGTCGGTCTCGGCGACTACGGCCGGCCCGGCAACTATTTCGAGCGCCAAATTGGCCGCTGGACCAGGCAGCTCAGGGAATCGCCGAGCGACAGGATTCCGGCACTCGAAGCGGTCGCCGACTGGCTACCGCAGCATATGCCCGTGGATGATGGGCGCCTGTCGATCGCCCATGGCGACTTCCGCCTCGGAAATCTGCTGTTCCATCCCGACAAGCCGCAGGTGATCGGCATTCTCGATTGGGAGCTGTCGACGATCGGCCATCCGCTCGCCGATCTCGGCTTTTGCTCGATGACCTGGCATTCGGCCCCGGACGAATATGGCGGCATCCTCGGCCTCGATCACGAGGCACTCGGCATCCCCAGCCAGCGCGAATTCCTCGACCATTATTTCGCCCATGCCGTGCCCACCGCGCCCCTGCAACGCTTCCACCTGGTTTTTTCGCTGTTCCGTTTCGCGGTGATCTTCGTCGGCATCGCCGACCGGGCGCGGGCAGGCAGCGCGGCGTCGGCCGATGCCGCCGGCAAGTGGCCTCTCGCCGGCCGCTTTGCCGTACGTGCTCAAGAGATCATCCAAGGGGCAAGACCGTGGAGCGCCGCCTGAGACGAGCGCTCGCGCCCTGGTCCTTTCCCTACCCGCGGCGTTAGCAAGCCAATCCCAGAGGCTTTGCGAACGCCGGATCACGACCGGCGGACAGCGCTTCGTCGGCTGGCGACCAGCTTCAGCCAAGGCGCCAAATGGAAGGCGCTCATCAGCAAGTACATCATGACCATTCCGCTCAGCGGCGACGCATCTTGCGCCGCCGAGCAGATCATGTCCGCACCACCGGCAACGGCCGTCTGCAGCGCCATCATTGCGAAGGTTGGCGCGGCTGCCAGGGATAGCCAGTCGGCCGCGCCGCGGGCGGCGACATTGTCGCTTGGGAAATCGGCAGATCCGCTGCCTGCGGGCGGCATCTTCTGCGTATCGTTGGAGTGCAGTGTCATCGAACGTCAGCCTTGGCCGTACTCGTCGTGACGGCGCCACCAGACGCCCGTCTCGTTACGCCCTCGGGGCGCGCGGTCGAGCCACTGATACATGCCCCAGAGGCCGTCCAATCCGCGCGCATAGGTGGAATAGGCGTGGTAGACGACGCCGTCCTCGAGCACGAACGTGGTCATGCCTGGCCTCTCGCGCGTGTACGTGGCCATGTCTGTTCCGCTCATTGCAGCGAACGTCTCGGAGCCGTCGGCAGTCGTACGCGAGGGTATCTCGGCGAGAGGTGCCTCGCGGACATAGTTGTAGTCGATGCCTTCCTCGCGCTGCTGCTCCTCGGTGAACGAAACGTCGAAGTCGAAATTGAAGTCGCCGCCGTGTGAGGACGCCCAGGGGAACGTCCATCCCATCCGCCGCTTGTACGGCTTCAGCTTCCCGAGCGGTGCCCGCGATACCGCCGAAAGCGTGACGTCGTGGTTGGCCAGGTGGATGACGAAGCCGTCGAATCCGTCCGCAATCGCCGAGCAGGCCGGACACCCCGCCGTGTAATCGGGCCCGAACATGAAGTGGTAGACGAGGAGCTGGGAGCGTCCTTGGAAGAGGTCTGCCAACGAGGCGCTGCCTTCATCGGTCTCGAATCGGTAATCCTTGTCGATCCGAACCCACGATAATTCCTGCCGCCGCCGCGCCACCTCATCGCTTTGTCGCGTGAGCTCCTTCTCCGCCTTGAGCAGATCAAGCCGCGCTGCCAGCCACTCCTCACGTGTTCCGGTTCTGTGTGTCGGCATCGTTCGTCTCCTTTCTCGATGTTCGCACCGTTTTCGATACGGCGCGTTTCGATACAGCGCGCTGGCTGTTGGTCCTGAGATAGATTAGGACCGGACATCGAATGGTGAGAGTTACAAATGTGACGGGATTCCGATGGACTCGCTGATCACCGCTGCGGCGCGCGCCCTCGCAACGGGTGATCCTCTCGGCGCTTTGAAGCGGGTCGCCCTGCGTGACGATGCGCCTGCGCTTGCGCTGCGCGGCATCGCCATGGCGCAGCTCGGCGATCTCGTTCGAGCAAAGGCTCTCCTCAAAAGTGCTGCGCGCGCCTTCGGTCCGAAAGAGGCCGTGGCCCGCGCGAGGTGCGTCGTCGCCGAAGCCGAGATCGCACTCGTCTCGCGTGACCTCGGGTGGCCGGCGAAGGCACTCGACGCCGCGCGGGCGACGCTTGAAAAGCACGGCGACCGCTTTAATGCCGCGCATGCGCGCAATCTCGAAGTCCGGCGCCTGCTCCTGATCGGACGCCTCGACGAGGCCGAGCGCAGGTTGGCCGGGTTCGATCCCACACCGCTCCCACCCGCGTCGAGGGCCGCCCACGAGCTGGTGATTGCGGGGATCGCGATTCGACGCCTCCGGACCAAGGCGGCGCGCGCTGCGCTCGCTCGGGCCGAGCATGCCGCCCGCGAGGCGGACATCCCGGCGCTGACGGCAGAGGTCGAAAGCGCATCCCTCGTGATGAACACGCCCGCGGCGCGCCTGATCGCGCGTGGTGAGGAGCGCCTGCTCCTGCTTGAGGAGGTCGAAGCGCTGCTGGCGTCGGGGGCGCTCGTCGTCGACGCCTGCCGCAATATCGTGCGGGACGCCGGCATGATCGTCCCGCTCGCGACGCGCCCGGTCTTGTTCGCGCTTGCCCGCACGCTGGGCGAAGCCTGGCCCGCGGACGTGCCGCGAAGCACGCTCGTCGCCCGCGCGTTCGGCGGCAAGCACGCCGATGAATCGCATCGCGCCCGGTTGCGGGTCGAAGTCGGTCGGCTTCGCGCGGAGCTGCGGTCACTGGCGGATGTGAGCGCGACCAAGCGAGGCTTTGCGCTTAAGCCGCGCCGCCCACGCGATGTGGTGGTTCTGGCACCGCCCGTCGACGAGCAGCATGCAGCGGTGCTCGCCTTCCTCGCTGATGGCGAGTCGTGGTCGAGCTCGGCGCTCGCAATTGCGCTCGGAGCCAGCTCGCGCACCGTGCAGCGATCGCTCGAGCAGCTTGCGGCAGCAGGCAAGGTGCAATCGTTCGGTCGCGGGCGAGCGCGCCGTTGGATGACCCCGCCCGTGCCGGGATTCCCGACAATCTTGTTACTCCCCGGCTCACTATCTGGCTACTAGTGTCGGGATAATTCAACAGATCTGAGCCTGGAGGAGAAGCATGAAACGATCTGCAGCCGAAGTCCTCCGCGAATATGGACCCTTTCCGGGTGTCGACCAGGTGGCTGGGGTTACGTTCGACGGTCAGCATGTCTGGTTTGCGTCCGGAGACAGGCTGAACGCCTTGGATCCTGCGAGCGGGAAAGTGGTTCGCGCGATTGAGGTCGCCGCGCACGCAGGAACGGCCTTCGACGGTCAGCACCTGTTCCAGATCGCCGAAGATCGCATCCAGAAGATCGATCCCAACACAGGCCGCGTGCTCGCCACGATTCCGGCGCCAGGTGGCGGCGGCGACTCCGGGCTCGCCTGGGCCGAAGGCTCCCTTTGGGTGGGGCAGAATCGCGGTCGCAAAATCCATCAGATCGACCCGCAGACAGGGGCAGTTCTTCGCACAATCGATTCCAACCGGATCGTCACAGGGGTCACCTGGATCGACGGCGAACTCTGGCACGGCACCTGGGAAGGTGACGAGAGCGACGTCAGGCGGATAGATCCTGAAACCGGAAAGGTCCTGGAGAAGCTTGATATGCCCCCTGGAACAGGCGTGTCGGGACTCGAGTCCGATGGTGGCGATCAGTTCTTCTGCGGCGGCGGAAACAGCGGCAAGGTGAGAGCCATCCGCCGGCCCAGGCGAGGCTCCGAGGAGCGTTCATGAAGCTGAACCCACCGTTGCAACAGTTCGACGATGAAGCTGAGAGCGTCCCGCGGCAGGGAAAATCATGATCAGAAAGCAGCATCCGCTGAAAGGACCGAACAGGTTCAAGCTCGGCGTCTTCTCGATGAATGCCGATGGCGGCCTGGCAATGACCACCGTTCCCGAGCGCTGGCGCGCCCGCTGGGAAGACAACCTCAATGCTGCCTGCATCGCCGATCGCGCCGGCCTGGAGTTTCTGCTGCCGATCGCGCGCTGGCGCGGCTTCGGCGGTTTGACGCATGTGCGGGAATGGTCGTTCGAGACTTTCACCTGGGCGGCGGGTCTCGCCGTCGCGACGGAGAACATCGGTCTGTTCATGACGGTGCATGTGCCGCTGGTTCATCCGCTGCAGGCTGCAAAGGCGCTGGCGACCGTCGACCACATCTCCAACGGGCGTGCCGGCTTGAACATTGTCTGCGGCTGGAACCCGGACGAGTTCGCCATGTTCGGGCAGACGGTCGGCGACCGGACCTACGATCAGGCCGAAGAATGGATAAACATCATCGAGCGTGCCTACCAATCCAGGGAGCCGTTCGACTTCGGCGGCGAGTTCTATGATCTGAAGGGGGTTGTCAGCCGCCCGCCAAGCCTGCAGGCGCCGCGCCCGGTGACCATGAACGCCGCCTTCGGCGCACCGGGGCGCAACTATGCGGCGCGCCACTGCGACTATTTGTTTTCGACTTTTTCCGAAATCGCCGATGGCCGCGCGCATGTGGTCGACATCACCAACCGAGCGGCTGAAGTTGGACGCGAAGTCGGCGTCTATACGGTCTGCCACGTCGTCTGCCGAGAGACTCAGCAAGAAGCCGAAGATTATTACCGGCACTACGCGCTGGAATGCGCGGACGAAGGCGCGGTCGACGAGCATATGCGCAAGAAGAAGGAATTCGCGAACTCCCACGACGCGAAGGCCTTCACTGAGTATCGGCAAAGGTTCGCCGGCGGTGCTGGAACGTTTCCGCTCATCGGCACACCGGAAAAAATCGTCGACGATCTCACTGAAATCATGGACCAGGGTTATTCCGGCGCCGCCCTCACATTCGTCAACTACACCTACGAATTGTCCTTCTTCTGTGACCGCGTGCTGCCGCTGATGCGCCAGGCCGGGCTTCGCGTAAATTGACGCCGGCGGCCGCCATTCCGACGACATGGGTGCATGGCACCACGCCATAAATCCGCGCGCCTTCAAGCAGGCGATGCGGGCGGTGGCGGGCTCGGTCGCCATCCTCGCGTCGGAGCATGACGAGATCGGCTTTTGCGGCATCACGGCGACGGCCGTCCTGGTCAGTCCACACGCGGCGCACTATTCGACCCAGTCTTACGCCGAGGTTCGCAACAAGGTGTTTGCCGATGTCGCATCGTCCTGCGCGGTGGCAAGCCGGTATATCCGATCAACCGAATATGACTGCTCTCGGCAGCAATTAGCTCAGCCCGGCTTCGGCTTGTCGCGGCGCTCGACGATGTAGATGTGGTCGGCCGCCAGAACCACATCGCCATGCTGGTTGATCACCTCGCAGCGCTCGATGACCCGGCCCGAATCTGGCCGCTTCGGGTCGTCCTCCCTGGCCGAAATGGTGGTGCGGGTCTTGATCGTGTCGCCAATGAACACCGGCTTGATGAAGCGCAACCTGTCGTAGCCATAGGAGAAGGCGACCGGGTTGATGACGCTTGCCGTCAGCCCTACGCCGACCGAGAAGACCAGCGTGCCGTGGGCGATGCGCTGACCGAACGGCGTCGTCTTCATGAACTCGGCGTCCATGTGATGGGGAAAAAAATCGCCGGTATGGCCGGCATGAACGACGAAGTCGGTCTCGGTAATGGTGCGCCCGCTGGTCATGCGCGACGAACCGATCTGATAGTCTTCGAAATAGACAGTCTGCTCCATGTCAGGGCCTCGCCGCGATTGGTGTTGCCGGCGCCGCGCTCGATTGGTAGGCGGCCTCGACCAGCGCCATCGTGTTCCAGCCGTCTTCGACGGAACTGACGAGCTCGGTGTCCTCGCCTGATGCATAGCGCTGCACATTGGCCATGCGGCCGACGAAGGCGTCGGGAAACCATTCGCCGATGAGTGGCACAGCAACCCAGTCGGAGCCTCCCTTCGGATAGATTTCAAGGATGTCAGGCTCGCCGCGCGGATAGTCGAGATTGAGTCCGAGTTTGAGATAGGCGGCGCCCTCGGTGCCGCAGATGCGGAATTCGCAGGCCTGATGTTTTCGGCCGAATTTGTGATCGTGGTTGATCGACAGTGCGCATCGCACAGTGCCGCCATAGTCGAGGATCGCGCTGGTGCGCGTTTGCGCGACCTTGTGGCCGGGATGGCCGAGCGTCTTGGCGTGAACGCCCCGGGGATCGCCGAGCAATTGCCGGATCAGGTCGAGATAGTGGATCGAATGCATGGCGATCTCGACGCGCGGCGCCTTCACCAGAAACTCCCAGAGTTGCCACGGCGTCGCCAATGCCAGCCATGCATCGAAATCGACCACGTCGCCCAGCCAACCCTTGGCGATCGCATCCTTCAGCGCCAGCATTATCGGCGCGAAGCGGAGCTGGAAGTTCACCGCCGCCTTCAGTTTTTTGGAGCGGCAGATTTCGAGGATTTCGGTCGCCTCGCTGAGACCGCTGCCCATCGGCTTCTGGATCAGCGCCACTGCACTATCTGGCAACGCCCTGAGCACGCCGGTATGATGAGCCGGCGGCGTCGCCAGGTCGAAGACGGCGTCCTTGATCGCTGCGGCTTCCCCGACCGACCGGTAAGTGGCGACGCCCCATTTCTGCGCCAGTCTTTCCGCCTTGGTATGGTCGGGATCGAAAAGTCCGGCGACCGGAAAGCCGGCTTTTCCATAGGCCGGGAAATGCGCATCGCCGGCGATCGAGCCGGCGCCGAAAATCACGATCGGCCTCGGCTTCGATGGCTTCGCCCAGGACTGGGAGAGCGAGTCAGGATCAAAAGCGCCGTCAGTCATGATGGAAGACTTCGTCCATCGATGCCCACCACTCGCCCTCCTTGCGGGTCGGCAGCGGCTCCTGGCAAGGCATGCACAGCGCCCACCATTCCTGCGTCTTGGGATCGGCGGCCATCTTCGCCATGTCGGCGGCATAATCGGTGCCGTGGTATTCGAAAGTGCTGAACAAAAGGTGCTCCGGCTCCTTAAGATAGATCGAATAATTCCTGATGTTGCAGGCGGAAATCATGGCAAGTACGTCAGGCCATACGGCAGCGTGAAGCCGCACATACTCGCTGACCTTTTCCGGCTTGAGGCCGAGCACCATTCCCATCCGCTGCATGTCCGGCTCCCTATTTTGTTATTTCGGTGGTGAATTCCGCAATGCTCTTCGCCTTGACGGCATCCCAATCCCAGTCGATGCCGATGCCGGGCTCGTCCGATGCCAGTGCTTGGCCGTCCTCGATGCGCATTTTCTTGCCGGTTAGTTCATCGAGCTGGGGAATATACTCGACATATCGGCCGTTCTGAATGGCGCAGGTCAGGCTGACATGCAGTTCCATCAGGAAATGCGGGCAGACCGGGATATAGAATGCCTCGGCCGCATGCGCGACCTTCAGCCACGGCGTGATGCCGCCGATGCGGCCGACATCGACCTGCACGATCGAGCAGCCGCCTTTTTGCATGTATTCGCGGAAATGCCGGATCGAATAGAGCGACTCGCCGATGGCGATCGGCGTCGACGTCGCATTCGACAGCCGCACATGGCCGTCTATGTCGTCGGCCGGCAGCGGCTCCTCGATCCAGGCGAGGTCGAGATCGCGCAGCCGCTCCGCCCGGCGGATCGCCTCGTCGACAGAAAAGCCCTGGTTGCAGTCGGTCATGATCTCGTAGGATGAGCCGACTGCTTGGCGCACCGCGGTCAGCCGGGCGAGATCCTCGGAGCCGTGCGGCTTGCCGCTCTTGACCTTAGAACGGCGAAAACCCTTTGCCTTGGCGGCGAGCGCGTCCTCGACCAGCGCCTCGGTCTCGATATGCAGCCAGCCGCCCTCTGTGGTGTAAAGCGGGCAGCGGTCCTTGGCGCCGCCGGCCAGCTTCCACAGCGGCAGGCCGAGCTTCTTTGCCCTGAGATCCCACAGCGCCGTGTCGATGGCCGCCAGCGCGATTGCCGTGATGGCACCGATCGTCGTCGCGTGGGTGGCGAATTCGAGTTCGTGCCAGATCGCCTCGATCATGTCGGCGTCGCGGCCGATCAGCCGCGGCGCAAGGTGATCGGCCAGGAGCCGCATCACCGAGGAGCCGCCGGTGCCGATCGTGTAGCTGTAGCCGGTGCCGACCGCGCCGTCGGCGTCGGCGATGGTGACGATCGGCGTTTCCTGGCTGATAAAACTCTGGATCGCATCAGTGCGCTTGACCTTCGGCACCAGGTCGACCATCCGCAGTTCGGCTTTTTCGATCTTTGCCATGACGTTAACCTCGCAATGTCCTGCTGGTATCGGCAGAAAACAGATGGGCCTGCGACAGGTCCAGGCTCATTTTCACGCGGTCCCCCGCCTTTAGCTGTTTTGGATGACCATACGCGATACCCAGACACCGCCGTTGAATTCGGCGAACACCAGCGTCTCGTTGCCGAGCGGTTCGGTGACGATCATCGGCGACTCCGGCTGATGACGTCATCGAACTTGCCTGACGGATCGGCAGCAGAAGAATCCCCTGCATCAAGTGCGAGCAGCGCCACACCGGCTGATAAGCCGTAAGAGCCTGTCATTTGATTCCTCTCAAGGGTGCATCCGGGACTCGTATTTCCAGTTCAGAGTTATTCATATATAAACGAAATATTCATGAAGGCGTCAAGTTGAAAGTTCTTTCGGAAGCAGGTCATTGTGCATATATGAAAGGCGAAATTCACCGGGAAGTGACTATGGCAGGCGACGAGGACGACGACCGTTATCGCGCCCCGGCGCTCGACAAGGGGCTCGACATCCTCGAGCTTCTGGCCGGCGTCGACGGCGGCCTGACGCAGGCGGAAATCGCCAAGAAACTCGATCGCAGCCCCAACGAATTCTATCGCATGCTCGACCGGCTGGTGCGACGCGGCTACGTCACGCGGCCAGACGGCGACCGTTATTCGCTGACCCTCAAGCTGTTTGGCCTAGCGCAGCTGCACGCGCCGGTGCGGCGGCTGGTGTCCTATGCGACGCCGCTGATGCGTGAACTTGCCGAATCCTCGCAGCAGGCAAACCAGCTTGTCGTCTTCGACCGCGGTTCCGCAGTGGTGATCGCACAGCAGGAAGCGCCGGACTACTGGGGCATTTCGATTCGCGTCGGCTCGCATATCAGCATGTTCGACACGGGATCCGGACATGTGCTGCTGGCGTTCCGCTCCCTGGAAGAGCGGCAGATGATGATCTCCGAGCATCTGCGCAGCACCGACAAGCCGCCTCAATCGCCGGAATTCTTTGCCCGCCTCGACCAGATACGTGAACGCGGCTACGAAATGATGGCGTCAATGCAGACCGCCGGCGTATTCAACCTGTCGACCCCCGTTCTCGGTTCGGACGGCAAGGCAATCGCAGCACTATCGATCCCCTACATAACCCTGGTCAACGCACCCAAGGCGCCCGATATCACCAGGACGATAGAGCTGTTGCTGGCGGCGACCGAAAAGCTGTCGCAACTGGCGGGATCAACGGTCAAGCAGGCGAAGTAAATTCTTATTTGAATGAAAAATTTCTCCGTGAGATGATTCGAAACGCCGGAGGAGGAGAGCCTTGTCATGATCTTCGACACCCATCTGCACCTGATCGACCAGTCGGCGCTGCGCTATCCCTGGCTCTCCGGCGTGCCGGCACTAAACCGCGATTTTTCCCACGACGAATATGCAGTCCAAGCTCGCCGGGCCGGCATAGAGGGCGCATTGCATATGGAAGTCGATGTCGATCCGGCCGATATCGAGGCTGAGACCAGCCATGTGAAGGCGCTGTCGCAACAGAAGGACAGTTTGCTGAGAGGGGCGATCGCCTCCTGCCGTCCGGAAGAGCCGGACTTTGCCGCCTATCTCGAGCGTCAGAAAGCCAATCCCTTCGTCAAGGGTTTTCGGCGCGTACTCCACGTCATGCCGGACGAGCTTTCGGAAGGCGCGCTGTTTCGCGAAAACATCAAGCGGCTTGCTGGCACCGGGCTGACATTCGATCTCGTTGTCCTGCCGCATCAAATCCCTAAAGCGATCGCACTCGCCGATCTCGCGCCTGGCGTCCAGTTCGTGCTCGACCATTGCGGCGTGCCCGACATCAAGGGCAGCAGTGAGCATCCCTGGCGCGAGCATATGGCAGAGATTGCGCGGCGCCCGAATGTCGTCGGCAAAATTTCCGGTGTGGTCGCCTATGCGGACGCTGGATCGTGGACTGTCGAAACGCTGCGTTCCTATGTGGAGCACACCATCGAATGCTTCGGCTGGGATCGCGTCGTGTGGGGCAGCGACTGGCCGGTCTGCACGCTTGGCGGCGGGCTAGCAACCTGGCTGGCAGCAACGCACGCGCTGCTTGCCGGTGCCAGCGTCGACGAGCGGGAAAAGCTGCTTTCCGCCAATGCGAAGCGGCTTTGGCGTTTGTAAGCCGCCTCAGATCGTAGCCGACTCGTGCCGCTCGCGGCCGTAGAGCGAACCAGCAGCACGAGACCAGGCCAAGTGCCGTCTGCACGGTCGAGGGCCGGAAGCCGAGGCCGATCAGCAGCGTGAGTTGCCGCGGATCAGGCTGTTCATGTTCTCCTCCATTTAAGCTGTTTCAGGCTCCTCAACCGGCAACGCCGGGTGCCGGGAAACTCTCCAGAAACAGGCGATTGAGATCGGCGACGACACGGCCGGCATGGTGCTTTTCGGCCAGGCCGAGATTGATGCGATCGGACGCGGCCTGCTGGAAGGCCATGTAGCCGTCGTGCCGTGGCCTGACCCAGGAACCTTCGAGGGTGGCGCGGGTGTTCATGTAGAAATTACCGGCGGCTGCGTTGACGGCTGCATCGTCCCAGGCTGCGGCATGGCCGGGCTGGCCGCCGGCCGCAGCATAGGGGCCGCACTGCACGTCGCCGCTTGCGATCCAGTAAGCAAAGTCGGTGGCCGCCTGCTTGGCCTTCGAAAAGG
Source organism: Mesorhizobium sp. M5C.F.Ca.IN.020.29.1.1 (assembly GCF_003997375.1). NCBI lineage: Bacteria > Pseudomonadati > Pseudomonadota > Alphaproteobacteria > Hyphomicrobiales > Phyllobacteriaceae > Mesorhizobium > Mesorhizobium sp. M5C.F.Ca.IN.020.29.1.1. The sequence continues at coordinate 15,987 of NZ_RZSW01000029.1, forward strand.
CCGACACGGCAATGCCGGTTCCTCCGAGCGCCGAGCCGGCGGGACCGGCATCGCCCACAGCCGGGATGTCGGCGAAGGCAAGGCGGTTGGTCCGGAATCCGGCAATGGCATAGGAGACATAGCCATAGATCAGCGGCGCACAGGCGATCCGCGAGCCGGACCTGGCCATTTCCTCTAGGACGTCGATCGGGTCCATGCCAAGGCAGGCCGGATCGACGAGAGCCGCGATCTCGCGCATCATCTCGAAAACGCGGCTTCCCATGTCAGGGTTTACGTGGTCGCCAGGCTCTTCGATGGCGGGCCGGCCGAGATTGCCAGCAAGCGTGTAGAACACCATCAGCGAATGCGGCGGTCTCAGCGGCAACAGCACGCTGCCTTGCCGCGCCAGATCGAGCACTTCGGGCCAGTTCGCCGGCACGGCGGAAAGCATGTCCGGCCGCCACGCATGCACCTGGCTCGCCGTGTCGATCGGAAACGCCCACTGCCGGCCTTGCCAGTTGTAGCTCGGATAGGAGCGGCCGACGCTGCCCGCAGCCAGCATCGCACGTTCCGCTTCCCGGCCCACGACGTCGAGCGGCGCCAGACAATTCTCGGCGGTGATCTGGCCGACATGCGGGTGGTCGATGACGATCAGATCATAGGCACGGGCCAGTTCCTCGACCGGAAAGGATTCGAAATCCTGCAGCGAGCGCTTGTCCCACTCTATTGCGACGCCGGTGCGCTGCTTCCACAGCGCCGAACAGGCGACCATCGGGTCGTAGCCGCGCGGATGGAGCGTCACCTCGCTCACAGCCCGAATTCCTTGCGAATCTTTGCGCTGTGCTCACCAATGCGCGGCGCGGCGCGCTCGACCTTCGCGCGGGCGCCATCGACCCTGAGAGGCGAGCGCGTAGTGAGGATCGAGACGTCATCCTCTCGCGTCACGGTCTGCAGCATATCGAGGACCTGGAAGCCCTCGCTGGCCATCATTTCCGGCCAGGTGAGCACCTTGGCGCACCAAATGTCGGCAGGCTCGAGGATGGCAAGCCATTCCTCGACCGTCTTCGTCGCGATTTTTTGCGCGATGATCGCCTTGATCTCGTCGCGGGCCGTGAACCAGGTCGACGGCTGATCGCGATAGGGCGCAAGCTCTTCGAGCCCCAGCAGATCGGCGAGCTTCGAGATCGGCGACATCGCGATCGCCAAATAGCCGTCCTTCGCCGGATAGACGCCGTAGGGCGCCGACAGATAGGCGTGGGCGCCACGGAAGGCTGATCGCCGCGGAAGGCGGCGCCCGTCATTGAGATGCGTGGTCAGCACCTCGAACTGACAGTCGACCAACGCCTCCAGCAGGCTGGTTTCGACATGGCTGCCCGTGCCGGTCACGCCGCGCCGTACCAGTGCGGCAAGGATCCCTTGCGCGGCGGCGGAGCCCGCCAGCATGTCGGCGATCGCCAGGCCGAAGGGCACCGGACCCTGGTCCTCGTCGCCGTTCAGCCACATCACGCCGGAACGGGCTTGCGCCAGCAGATCCTGCCCGGGCCGCTTGACCCACGGGCCCTCCTCGCCATAGCCGCTGATCGAGGCATAGACCAGGCGCGGATTGATCTTACGCACCGCCTCATAATCGAGACCCAGACGCTCGATAACGCCGGGCCGGAAATTCTGGATCAGCACGTCGGCCTTGGCCAGCAGACCGCGCAGCGCCGCAAGGTCGGCTTCGTCCTTGAGGTCGATGGCAAGACTTTCCTTGGCCCGGTTGATGGCATGGAAGATGGTGGAATCGCCGCCGATCTCGGTGTCGCTGAGATAAAGCCGGCGCGACAGGTCACCGCAATCCGGCCGCTCGATCTTGATGACGCGGGCGCCAAGGTCGAGCAGCCGCAGCGAGCAGTAGGGTCCGGACAGGAACTGGCTCATGTCGACGACGACGAGCCCGGTCAGCGGCAATTCGGCAGTGGCGGCCATCGCCTATTTCTCCGTCTTCCCGGCGAAATCGGCCGGATTGCTGTACTTCACCGTCTGCAGGTGCTCGCAATAAAGCACAAGCTCTCGCCTTCCGTTTCGGCGAAAATCTGGTCCTGCACGTAAGGGTGGATATCGGGCACCAGCGCGTTGAAAAGGTGGCTGTCGCCCTCGGCCATGGTCCTGCGCAGCGAGCGGATTTTCTGGCCGACCGGGCAGTCTTCATAGAACCAGTTCTCCGCGTTCCAGACGGGGAGATCGGCGTGGTTCCTTCGGCATGTTGGGGGGGTGTTGACGCCACTCCGACGGTCGGCGCAAAACCAGTCATGGCAGTGCGCGTTGGAAGCACGGATCATCCGCCCGGAGGCGCCGCGGACCAGCGAACTGCATGATCGATCGTCCCGTCAATCTTCTTTTGTGAATAGTATTTTCACATATGGGGTTATGTTGCAAGCGTGAACAGGCGAAATTTTGTTCGGGTCCGCGGCGGCCAACGCCGGCGGAACAGGGAGGATTTTGATGCAGAATGCCTGTCTGGTTTTCGTTGGCAGCCTCCGTTGTCGAGCGTCGCCCACAAGGGAAACGGGCCTGACACAGCCCGTCAAGAACGCCCTCATGCTCACAGCGTCACCGAGACGATCGCCGGTGGCGTGGCGATCGTCGCCGATCTCGGCATCGATCGGCTTGTCTCGTACCGCATCGGGCCTGATGGTAGTCTGACCAGACTGGCGGAGCAGGCGCTTGCGCCCGGCGCCGGCCCGCGCCATGTGGCGCTGCATCCGGGCGGGCGCTTCGTGTTCGTCATGAACGAACTGGATTCAACGATCGTGTCGCTTGCGCTCGACAATCTGCCAGGAAGGCTCTCGGTCATCGACACGAAACCGACCGTGCCGGCGGCGGCGCGCGACGGCAATCATTGCGCCGACATCCAGATCTCGCCCGACCGCCGCTTCCTCTACGGTTCCAACCGCGGCCATGACAGCGTTGCGGTGTTTCGGTTGACCAGGAAACAGGCACGCTTGCGCTAGTCGATTACACGCCCTGTGGGGGTGCCACGCCGCGCAATCTGGCGCTGACGCCCTCGGGCCGCCACCTCCTCTCCGCCAACCAAAATGCCGATCGCATCAATATTTTTGCCCGCGACGCTGCCACGGGCCGGCTGGCCGACACCGGACGATCCATCGATACCGGCACGCCCATGTGGGTGAAGATCGTGCGTTGAAAGCCATCGGTCTCGTTCCAGCAGCGAAGGGCTGCACGATCCTGTGATTTCGGCTGAGCCATCAGCGTGATAGCTTCCAACTGTTTCCGCTGCGGAGTCGTCATGCGTACCAAGCTGCTAGAAATCACCCTTGCTATGTTGCTGCTGGCTGGCGGCCTTCCAGCCGGCCATGCGGAAGTGGCCGAGCGGCCGTCGCCTTCGGGTGGAGTTCTGTCTCTGCTTCCGCCTCCCCAGATCTCTGATCATTCGATCGTGATCGCGGGACGTACGCTGAACTATCAGGCAAAGGCCGGCACTCTCTCGTTGCTATCCGGTAAGGGCGACGTCACGGCGGAAATTTTTCATGTCGCCTACACGCTACGTCCCGAGCCAAGCCGGGAGCCTGACCCCCGGCGTCCCGTTACCTTCGTATTCAATGGAGGTCCAGGAGCGGCTTCCGCCTATCTGCATCTCGGCGCGCTCGGTCCCCGCGTGATGGCGACCGCGGACAATGGAAGTTTTCTCCCATCGCCGCAGAGGCTTTTGGACAACCCGAACACATGGCTCGACATGACCGACCTGGTCTTTGTCGACCCCGTCGGAACGGGTTACAGCCGCGAAGCACCCGGGACCGAGGCGCGCAGCTTCTGGGGCGTCAACCAGGACGCCGCCTCGATGGGCGCCTTTATTCGCTTCTATCTGGCACAGGCGGGCCGCACGGCGTCACCGGTGTTTCTTGCTGGCGAAAGCTATGGCGGGTTTCGGGCTGCACTGCTCGCCAAGACGCTTCAGGATGATATCGGCGTCAGTCCTCGCGGCATCGTGCTCATCTCGCCGGCGCTCGAATTCACGCTCGTGCGCCCAGACGAGTTCCAGCCGCTCCACTGGGCGCTTGAGCTCCCGTCGCTGGCGGCGGTGCGCCTGCGCAGCGAAGGCGTCACCGGTTCCGAGCTGCACGAGCGGTTGGCCGATGTCGAACGCTATGCCCTCGGCGACTATCTTGTCGCGCTTGCCAGCGGGCTGGAACAGGGTGGGCGCCTGGCGAGCCCGCGCGTGGCCGAAATCACCGGCCTGTCGCTCGAACTCGTCAAACGAAACTTTGCACGCATTCCCACCGAACTCTTCGCCAAGGAGTTTGCGCGGGCAAGGGGCAATGTTCTCAGCGCCTATGACGGCACGATCGAAACGGCGGACATCGCCCCGGAAAGTCCAAGGCCTCGCGGTCCTGATCCGGTCCTCGACCGAAGCGTGCCGGTGCTCACTTCCGCCTTTGTCAGCTATATCAGGGAGGAATTGAAATTCCGCACCGATATAAGCTACCGGCTTCTCAACCGTGAAGTCAGCGGCAATTGGGATTACGGGACGAGCCCGACACGTCAGGGCTATGTCGGCGTGATGGATGATCTTCAGCAGGCGCGAGCGCTGAACCCCGGCCTCGGCGTTTTGATCGTCAACGGCTACACCGACCTGGTGACACCCTATTTGGCATCCCGCTACCTTGTCGGCCAGATTCCTTCACTTCCTGGCGCAAAGCCGATCCGCATTGACCTGCTGGAAGGCGGCCACATGATGTATTTCAGGCCAGAGAGCCGGCGCGCGCTGAGAGAGGCCGCGTCCGAGCTTTACCAAATGCCGAAATGAAACGGTTGAACCCGCGTACAATGGTCCAGATGAGGGCGTAGCCGCCTCGACGGATAACGCAACACGAACCGGAGAGGCGAGCAACGATGACATCTCAGGATGCAGAACTGACCTGGCTCAACCCGCCACCGCATCATGCTTTTGCCGACAGCACCGTGCATGTGCGCACCGGCAAGGAAACCGATTTCTGGCGTGAGACGTTCTACGGCTTCTGGCGCGACAATGGCCACCTCCTGTACCAGCAGGTCGAGGGCGACTTCAGCGCCGAGGTCACCGTCAAGGGGGACTACAAAGTGCTCTATGATCAGGCCGGTTTGATGGTCCGGCTGAGCGAGACGCACTGGGTCAAGGCCGGCATCGAGTTCACCGACGGGCTGGCGTATTTTTCTGTCGTCGTTACCAATGATGCTTCCGACTGGTCGTTGGTCAGCATCCCGGCTGGTCCGGACGGCGTCAGGATCCGGCTGACCCGCCATGCCGAGACAATCCGTGTTCAGTATCTTGATGCCTCCGACCATCACTGGAAGCTGGTGCGGCTCGCCTATTTCCCGCCCTCGAAAACAATCGATATCGGCATGATGTGCTGTTCGCCGCAACGTGAAGGTTTCGAAGTCACATTCAGCGATTTTTCGGTCGGCCCGGCGATCTCGAGGGAACTCCATGACTGATGCGTCCCATGGCATGCGGGCCAATCCGATTTTTACGATCTGACGGACGGTCTGCCTCAGAACACGAATGGTAGGGCCTGAATCGCCAATCCGCCGCACTAGAATCCGTACCATACCAGAATCCGTAAGGGAGAAGCTCCATGACATCAGACGTGGCAGTTATCGCAGGAGCAGGGCTGGGGCTGAGCGCCTCGCTTGCACGTCTTCTCACCAAGGAGGGCTTTCGCGTGGTCCTGGCTGCCCGCAACCTCGGCAAGCTGAGCACGCTGGTCGACGAGACCGGCGCGCTGGCGGTCGAAACGGACGTTGCCGATGTCGCGTCGGTCGAAAACCTGTTCGACGTCGCCGACAAAGCCGGTCCTCTGTCGCTTGTGGTTTTCAACGCCAGCGGCCGCGCCCGAGGACCGATCGCCGACCTTGATCCCGAATCGGTCAAGCAGGCGTTGCTAGTCGGCGCCTATGGCGGGTTTCTGGTCGGCCAGCAGGCTGCGCGCCGGTTGCTTTCCCGCGGCTCCGGCTCGATCCTGTTCACCGGCGCCACCGCCAGCGTCAAGGGGTTTCCGGGTTCGGCCGGCTTTGCCATGCCAAAGTTCGGCCTGCGCGGACTGGCCCAATCCATGGCCCGCGAACTTGCCCCGAAAAACATCCATGTCGCGCATTTCATCATCGACGGTGTGATCGCGCCGAACGAGCCCGGACAGAATAGGCCGGACAGGCCAGCCGAACCCGACCGGCAGGATCGCCGGCTATCTCCGGACGCGATCGCCGAAACCTATCTCGCAACCCACCGGCAGCATCGCAGCGCCTGGACTTGGGAGCTCGAACTCAGGCCATGGCTTGAGAATTTCTGAGCGTCGGCCGCACTGCAATTCGCCTATATGGTTGCCGTGATGCCTTCGTGCCATGGAATACCCGTTCGGACGTTATTTGCCTGCCGGCCGCCAAACGCAGCGCTGACTTTCCTCCATTGGCGTCGAGATTGGATCGACCATTGCTTCGATCGCAACGACCTGCGTGTCACCGTAAGGCCTGATCCAAGCCTTGAGGCAGGAGGAGGTTGACCATGGCCAGGATTGTACCCGTGCTCGATCTCAGCCGTCTCGAACAGGGCGCGTCGGAGCGTCGGACCTTTCTGTTCGACCTGCGCACGGCGGCCCGCGATGTCGGCTTCTTCTATCTCAGCGGGCATGGAATTTCGGCTGTTGAGATCCACGAGGTGCTCGACGCCTCGCGTCGGTTCTTTGCCTTGCCGGAAGCCGACAAGCTGGCCATCGAAATGGTCAAATCCCCGCAATTCCGCGGCTACACGCGCAGCGGTGGCGAACTGACCAAGGGCAAGGCCGATTGGCGCGAACAACTCGACATCGGCGTCGAGCGTCGACCCATACCACAGGGGCCGGGCATTCCTGTCTGGACGCGGCTGCAAGGGCCGAACCAATGGCCTTCGGCCCTGCCAGAACTCGAGCCGGCGCTGCTGGCATGGCAGGCCAAGGCGACGGCGGTGGCGATCCGCCTGCTGAAGGCTTTCGCGCTGTCGCTCAAGCAGGCCGAGGACGCTTTCGATCCGATATATAGCGGTGAGCCCAACCATCGCATGAAGATCGTGCGCTATCCCGGACGCGACGCAACCGGTGGTGACCAGGGCGTCGGCGCGCACAAGGACGGCGGCTTCCTGACGCTCCTGCTCCAGGACGACAACAGGGGGCTGCAGGTCGAATATGACGAAAGCTGGGTGAATGTGGATCCCATTCCCGGAACGCTGGTGGTCAACATCGGCGAGCTCCTCGAACTGGCATCGAACGGTTATCTCAGGGCGACCGTCCATCGTGTCGTCACACCGCCGGCCGGTGTCGAGCGAATATCCGTTCCTTTCTTCTTCAGCGCCCGGCTCGATGCGACGATCCCGCTGCTCACGCTGCCTGAAGAACTGGCTGCCGAGGCGCGCGGACCGGCGAGCGATCCGGACAACCCGCTGAACGGCGTTCCCCCTCTGAAGGGTGTAACCTTCATTTTGGCCGGGCCAATTCGAGCCCGGCCTTTTTTTCCGCGCTCTCTTGGCGAATGCGTCAGGGCCGATCCTTCAAAAATTAGCTTCCCGCCAACGACAATCCACGGGCGCGTTCGCACAGCAGGGCAAGCAACTCGCTGCGCCGCGTTTCCGCTGTGTCGACTGGCAATACGAAGCAAAGGGTCTTGTTGATGGCGCCGTGGCCGTCGCGGATAGGCGCGGCCATGCACCACGTGAAGCGGTCGGCCAGAGCAGCGGTCTCGCTGAAACCTTGCTGGCGGGCCAGGGCGACATCGCTGAAGAATTCGGCTGGCGCAATGACGCGGCCGTCGGGCAGCTTGTAGTCGCCAGGCGGGATGAAGTCCTTCACCTCTTCCTCACTCATGTGGCCAACCAAGAGCCGCCCGGATGCCGTCCACGGGATCGGCACCTCGACCCCGACATCGCTTGAAATCCGGAAAGGGCCGGAAGAGTCACGACAATCGAGAACGATGTATTTGTTCCCGCGCAGGCCGCACAGCTGCACGGTCTCGCCTGTCTCTGCGGCCATCTTGTCCAGCGTCTCGATGATGCGCCGGTAGTGGGCGTTGTGATGCGAGTAGGCCCAGCCGAACAGATGCATAGCCCGCCCGAAATAGACGTACCCTTCCGTCCCGACATTTTCGAGCATTTCGGCTTCGAGCAGGCTGTTGACGATTTCGTAGGTGGTCGAACGCGGTGCGCCGATCATCTTGGCGATGTCGCCAACGCGCATCGGCGCGCGGTGTCGTAAAAGCGCTTCCAGCAGCATGATGACGCGGTCGATGCCGCGGCGCCGTTCGCCATTACGCCGCTCGGCGCCGGCTTCCGTTTCGATCAGACCAGTGGCGCTATCGCTCATGTCGGCCGCATCCGCGTAAAAATCAATTCGGCCCTCGTCTCAAGACGCTTGAAAGATGTCAAGGCTCAGTCTAGCATCCGATTTGTCCGATATACAGACATGCTGTCTGAAATATCAGACAATAACGAGCCAGGCGCAGAAAATTCTGACGAAAACACAGGCGGTTTCCGGATGCGGCAACCGGCGAGCTTTTTCGTCCGGACCCCGCACGTCCAGGCCTAACCTCAGAAGGGAACAATCATGACGAAATTATCGTTTTTCGCATCCGCCAGCGCCCTTTGCTTCGGTCTCCTCCTGAGCCTCGGCGCCGGCTCGCAGGCCAATGCGGCCGCCAAATGCATCAAGGGCGACCGCAAGGCGCCGTACACGATCGGCTGGGCCAACATTTATTCAGTGCCGACCTGGATGAAGCAGACACAGGGCACTATCGAAACCGAAGTCGAGGCGTTGAAGAAGCAAGGACTGGTCGACAAGCTTGTGGTCACCGACGCCCAGGGCGACGCCAACGTTCAGATCCAGCAGATCCAGTCGATGATCGATTCCGACGTCGACGCCATCATCCTGATTGCCGGCTCGTCGACCGCGCCGGCGCGTGTGCTGGCGGACGCTTGCGCCAAGGGCATCGCCATCATCAACTTCGATAGCCTCGTCGACACCGACCAGGTGACCGCCAAGGTCAACACCGATTCCGCCCAGTGGGGCGATCAGGCGGCCAAGTTCCTGATCGACGCGATCGGCGGCAAGGGCAAGATTCTGATCCTCAACGGCCCGGCCGGCGTTTCGGTTAGCGACGATCGTCGCAAAGGCGCTGACGCGGCGCTTAAGGCCCATCCTGACGTGACGGTCCTTGCCGAGACCAACACGCCCTACAACGTCGCGCCTGCACAGGAAGCCGTCACCAGCCTACTGTTCGCCAATTCCGAGATCGACGGAATTCTGTCGCTCGGCGGCGCCTTGTCGGCGGGTGCGGTACTCGCCCTCGACAAGCAGGGCCGCGAACAGGTGCCGATCACCGGCGAGAATGCCCGTCAGTTCCTCGAACTCTGGAAGGAAAAGGACCTCAAGAGCTGGGCGACTATGCAGCCGAACTGGCTCGGCGCCTTCGCCGCCTACACCGCCGTCCAGGCGCTGGAGGGCAAGGATGTGCCGGCTTTCGTCAAGATCCCGCTGCCGGTGATCGACAATTCCAACATCGATCAGTACCTCGGCCGGGCGGCCGATTTTCCGGCCGACGGCTACATCT
>NZ_RZSW01000002.1:0-45821 GCF_003997375.1 Mesorhizobium sp. M5C.F.Ca.IN.020.29.1.1
GCTATCGGCTGGCCAACGAGGCCTTCCTTGCCGACATGCGCGAGCTTGAGGGTCTCCTGCGCGCAAAGGGCGAGTCGCCAGCCGGGCGCAGCAATGCCGAGCTCGGCATGCAAGAAATCGGTCAACTGCTGGCTGAATGGCAACCACTGTCCGAGCAGCTATTCGAACTGCGTAACGATCAGCTGCGCAGGGAACCCGCGCTCAAGATCCTTGTGAGCGACGCCAACCCGCTCATAGCGACGGTGGTGGCGTCGGCCAAAGCCATGATGCTGGCCCAGCGGAACCGTGATCCGACGGCTGCGAATACGGCGCTCCTGGCCGACCTGGCCTCGTTCCAGAGCTCCTTCTACGCGATGGTCGCTGGGCTGCGCGGCTATGTCACCACTGGACGGGAGAGCTTCAAATATGAGTATCAGGCCAACCTTAACATCAACGAAGGGGCCTGGTCCAACATCGCGAAAGAGGGCACCACGCTTGCGGCTAACCAGACTGCGTTGATCGATAGAATGGCCAAGAGCCGGACTGCATTCCTCGAGCTGCCCGCGCGGATGTTCGAGGCGGTGGAGGGCGAACACGCACGCGAGGACCTTTATCTGTTCCGCACGAAGGCAGTGCCGATCGCAGAGCGCATGCTCGCGCTCCTCGACGCTGTCGCCACTCAAGAGCAGCAGCGGCTTCAAGTCGACCTCGCGGGTGGCCGGGACCAGCTCGAACGTGCGCAACAAATAATCCTGACCGTCGGGGCAGCAGCCGTTTTGTCGGGCTTGCTGCTTGGCCTGATATTCCGGGACAGTATCGCCGGACCGATCCAGCGACTGACCGGTGTCGCCGATCGCGTGCGCAGAGGCGACCTCGCGGCCCGCGCGAAGGTCGAGTCAGGAGATGAAATCGGCAAGCTCGCTGCCAGCTTCAACAGCATGACCGTGCAACTGGCTTCGAACATTGGAGACCTCGAGAACCGCCGCAGAGAGCAGGAGAACCTCGCCAGACGGTTTCGCCGCCAGAGCGAATATCTGGGCGCCTTGCATGACACGTCGCTCGGGTTGATCGCGAGGCTCGATCTTGCCGAGCTTCTGTCGGATCTCACGAGTCGAGCAGCGCAGTTGCTGGGTACCGAGCACGGCTACGTCTACCTGGTTGACGAGGCCGGTGAATCTCTCGAGCGCAAGGTCGGAGTCGGGATCTACGCCACGCATATCGGCCAGAGGCTGGCGATAAACGAAGGGGTAGCCGGCACGGTGTGGAATACTGGCGAGCCCCTCGTGATCACCGACTATCAGAACTGGCCGGGACGGGCCGCTGCCGCAGCGCAAATGGACATCACTATTCGGGCGATCATGGGGGTGCCGCTCAAGTCCGGCGACACGGTCGTTGGCGTGCTCGGCATTGCTTACGACGACGCCTCGGCGCTCGACTTCGGCGAGGAAGAGGTCGAGTTGTTGAAGCGCTTTGGACAGCTCGCCTCGATCGCGCTGGAAAACGCTCAACTTCACACTGCAACGGCGGCTGCCAAGCGCGAGGCAGAGGAAGCGAGCAATCGCGTCGGCGAACAGAACCGCATGCTCGAATCGCTTTCCAGCAAGCTGTCCAAGTATCTCTCGCCGCAGGTTTATTCATCGATCTTCTCGGGCAAACGGAACGTCGAGATTTCTTCATCGAGAAAGAAACTCACCGTGTTCTTTTCCGACATTGCCGACTTTACCGCGACGACGGACAAACTCGAGTCCGAGGAATTGACCGAACTGCTCAATCAGTACCTGACCGAGATGGCGAAGATTGCCTTGGAGCACGGCGCAACCATCGACAAGTATGTTGGGGATGCCATCCTCGCCTTCTTCGGCGACCCCGAGACGAAAGGCACCAGAGAAGATGCGCTTGCCTGCGTCAGGATGGCGATCGCGATGCAGAGGCGCATGAAAGAACTGCAGAGAGAGTGGGTGGACGCAGGCTATAAACTGCCCTTCCATCTGCGTATCGGAATCAACACCGGCTACTGCACCGTCGGCAATTTCGGCAGTGAGGACCGGATGGACTACACCATCATCGGCGGCGAGGTGAATCTCGCCTCGCGCCTTCAGGCACATGCCGATCTTGGCGGCGTTCTGCTGGCGCATGAGACTTGGGCGCTTGTCAAGGACGACATCGAGTCAGAGGAGTTGACGCCGCTGACCATCAAAGGCTTTTCGGAACCTGTTCGGTCATATCGTGTGCTTGGAATTCGGGGCGATCAACCGACTCCCGTGCCGGTGCTCCGCCACATCCAGGAAGGATTGCGGGTCGAGATCGACGTACCCTTCCTGAAAGACGCTGGCCGAGCCGAAGCCATCAAGGTGCTCGAAGAATTTATTGCACAACTACGGACCTGAACGCTCGACACGAATGCTGAGTGCCTTGGTCGCTCGCGATATCTTTGCATACCGTTCCAGCGGTTTCGCGTCGTTCGGCTCAGGGTCAGGTCACGACGATACCCACACCAAGCTGAATGTCCGCTCTTAAAAGTTCGCAGCCCGAAGCTGCCGGTCTGCTCTCGGCCGCTTGGCGGACCTTTCGTGGGCTGGCGCTGAGAATGAGCCACAATGTTAGGACATGGCGGCCACCGGACGAACCGGCAGCCACTTTATCAATGGCCGAAGGAGAGCGGCGGCGCGATCCTGTCGCGCCGCAGCCAGCGGGCCAGAAGCAGCGCCGCCACCACCGCCAGCCCCAACGACAGGCCGATCCAGATGCCGACGCCGTCGAGCCCGGAATAGAAGGCCAGCAGCACGCCGAGCGGCAGGCCGATACCCCAATAGCCGATCGCTGCATAGATCATCGGCACCTTGGTGTCGTGCAGGCCGCGCAACATGCCGGCGGCAACCGCCTGCGCGCCGTCGAAAATCTGGAACAGCGCGGCAAAGGCCAGGAACGACACGGCAAGCCCGATCACCCTGGCATTGGTCGGTTCACCAAGATCGATGAAGGCGCTGATCAGCAGTTGCGGCCACAGGATCATCACCAGCCCCATCAGCGCCATGAACGAGACGCCGATGACAAAGGCGGTCCAGCCGGCGCGGGAAACGCCTTCCGGATTGCCGGCGCCATAGGCGAGCCCGACACGCACCGTCGCCGCCTGGTTGAGGCCGAGCGGCACCATGAAGCTGATCGAGGCGATCTGGATGGCGATGGCATGCGCTGCAAGCGAGGCAGCGTCGATCAGCCCCATGAGAAGGGCTGCCGCGTTGAAGATCGTCACCTCGAAGGCGAGCAGGCCGGCGATCGGCAGGCCGAGCCGCAGCAGCCCCTTGAAGCGCGGCCAGTCGGCCCGCCAGAAGCGCCCGAACAGCTGATAACGGCGAAACTTCGGCTCAAGCATCACCACCGCCGCCATGCCGACGAACATCAGCGTGCTGGACAGCGTGGTGGCGAGGCCGGAGCCGGCGATGCCCATCGAAGGAGCGCCGAGATTGCCGAACATGAACACCCAGTTGAAGAAGACATTGCTCGCGACGGCAACGAAGACGATGACCAGCGCCCAACCCGGCCGTTCCAGCGCCGAGATAAACGAGCGCAGGACGATATAGCCGTAGAAGGGCAGCACCGCCCATTCGAGCCAGCGCAGATAGATGCCGGCCTGATGTGCCAGCGCCGGTTCCTGACCCATGGCCAGCAACACGGCCTCGCCGTACCAGAGAAATATCCAGATCGGGATTGAGATGAGGATCGCCAGCCACAGGCCCTGCCGCACGGTGCGGCGCAGATCGCGCACGGAATGGCGACGGCGGCCGAGTTCCGTGGCGATCATCGGCGAGGTCGCCAGCATCAGGCCGAGCCCGAAGATCAGCGGCATGAAATAGAGGTTGGCGCCGAGCGCACCGCTGGCCAGCGTGTCCGGACCCAGCCGCCCCATCATCATGACGTCGGTGGCGGTCATCGCGGTCTGGCCGAGATTGGTGAGCACCATCGGCCAGGCGAGCGCCAGCGTCGCCCTGATTTCCTGACGCCAAAGATTTTCCGGCGCGCGAGCGCCGGCTTCGATCGCAGACATTTTTCGCCTATCCGATTGCGGCGCGTCGGCAAAAAGGCCGGAAGCCGCGTCTCAGCGCGGAAAATAGCCGTGATCGGCCCGGATTCCGCATTAACAGCCCGGCTTGTCTACGAAATGGGCAGCTATGGCAAGAGGCTGACTCAGAGGAAGAGTTGAGCCAGCGCGTACGGTCTCATTCCCGCTTGTTTGGAGAGAGCGCAGAAGCCGCTATGGTTGCGTCGCTGACTGACCTGAAGAGCAGGCATGATATCAGATTCCATCGAAAGGCATGCGGATGAGCGCATTTCCCGAAATCTATCTGGTTCGGCATGGCGAGACGGAATGGAGCGCCTCCGGAAAGCACACGGGCCTGACCGACATACCGCTGACGCCTGCCGGCGAGGAGGCCGCCGGGCGGGTCGCTGAGCGGTTGCAGGGCCTTTCGTTCCAGGCTGTCTGGTCGAGCCCATCGCAGCGCGCCTTCAAGACTTGTACGCTGGCCGGCTTCGGTTCGGCCGGCGTGAAGAAGGCCGATCTGGCGGAATGGGATTACGGCGCTTACGAGGGGCTGACCACAAAGCAGATCCTCATCGAACGCCCCGGCTGGCGTCTGTTTCGCGATGGCTGCCCTGATGGCGAGGCGGCAGAGGACGTCGGCGCAAGGGCGGATCGGATCATCGACGAGCTGCGTGGCGTCAACGGCAATGTCCTGGTGTTTTCAAGCTCTCATTTCCTGCGGGTGCTGGCTACGCGCTGGCTCGGCCTGCCGCCGCAAAATGGAGCTCTGTTCGTGCTGGATACCGCCAGCACAAGCGTACTCGGCTATGAGCACGACATTAGCGAACCAATTATCCGGCGCTGGAACCAGAGATAGCAGACGCTTTAAAGGCTTGTTCGCGTCTATCTGATCGCGTCCAGCGCCTGCCTCTGCCGGTGCATCTCCAAAAACACGCGATAGTCGCGGTCGAACCGGCCGGCGGCCGCCGAATTGGGCTCTCGCGTCTTGCCGCCTTGCTGCATGGCGACGCAGGCGGCGTTCAAATCGGGAAAAAGGCCGGCGGCGGTGGCGGCGATCATGCCGGTGCCGAGCAGCACCGCCTCGTCGGCCAGCGGCTCGACCACCGTGCAGCCGGTGGCGTCGGCATAAAGCTCCATCAGCAGCGGGTTCTTGGTGTGGCCGCCGGTGACATGCAGCGTGTCGATCAGATAGCCGTTCTCGTTCAGGGCTTCCAGCACATGGCGCACGCCTAGCGCAATGCTTACGGCGGTACGCCAATAGAGCTTGCACAAGCTGTCGAAGGAGGAATCCAGCGTCAGCCCGCTGATGACGCCGACGGCATGCGGGTCGGCGAGCGGCGAGCGGTTGCCGTGGAAATCCGGAAGCACATACAGCCTTCCGGCAAGGTTCTCGCCCTCGACGGTGCGCAGTTCGGCAACGCGCCGAGCGATCCTGGCGTGCATGGCGGCATCCGGCTCACCGCCGGCGCCGTGCCAGCGGATGATGTGATCGAGCAGCGCGCCGGTGGCCGACTGGCCGCCTTCCGACAGCCAAAGGCTGGGCAGCGCTGCGCCATAATACGGGCCCCAGACGCCGGCAAAGGGTTGCGGGTCGGGCGTCATCGCCATGACGCAGCTCGAGGTGCCGGCGATCAGCGCCAGATGCCGGCCGATGTTGGTTTCATCGCCGGCAAAGCCGCCGAGCACGCCGAGCGCGCCGGCGTAGGCGTCGATGACGCCGGCGCCGACCCGGCATTTTTCGGTCAGGCCAAGCTCAGCCGCAGCTTCCGCACTCAGCCGGCCGAGATCGGCGCCCACCGGGCTGGCCTTGTCAGGCAGATTGCCATGCTCGAAGAGATCGCCGAGCCCGACCGCTTCGAAGAAGTCGTGCCGCCAGCCGGTCTCTTCATGCGCCAGATAGGTCCATTTGGCGGTCAGCGTGCATTGCGAGCGGGCGAGCGAACCGGTCGCCTTCCAACTGAGAAAGTCGGCTAGGTCGAATAGATAGCCGGCTTCGTTCCATGTCCCGGGCAGGTTGCGCTTCAGCCACATCAGCTTCGGCGTCTCCATTTCGGGCGACATGACGCCGCCGATATAATCGAGCACGGCATGGCGGCTTTCGGTGCATTCATCGGCCTCGGCAATGGCGCGGTGATCGAGCCAGACGATGGTGTCCCAGCGCCTGTCGCCCGACACCGAGACGCTGAGCTGGCCACCATCCCTGCCCCGCACCACCAGCGAGCAAGTGGCGTCGAAGGAGACGCCAACGATATCCTCCGCTGCCACGCCGGCTTTTTCGCGGGCCGCGCGCACGGCAATACAGACCGCCGACCAGATATCCTGCGAATCGTGCTCGGCGTGATCGGCCTTCGGCCGGTTCATGACGATCGGGTGCTCGGCGCGGCCGAGCAAGGTGCCTCTGGTGTCGAGAATGCCCGCACGGGCGCTCCCGGTGCCGACATCGACCGCGCAAACGAAACTTTTCGTCAAGGTGTTCTTGCTCTCGCTCCCAGGCCTGCAATCAGATCGGGCAATTGCAGCATGTCAGCGAATATAAAGTCCGGTTCACTCGACGCAAGCCGCGCTTTCAGTGCCGGGCTGCCCGCGTGCGAGCCGCCGGTGAAGGCAAGGACGCGCATGCCCGCCGCCCGTGCCGCCGCGACGCCGGCGGGGCTGTCCTCGACGACGAGACAATTTTGCGGGATCGCTCCCATATTGGCGGCTGCATGGAGAAAAAGGTCCGGCGCCGGCTTGCCCCGCGCCACCATGGCGGCGCTGAACAGATGCGGCTCGAGCAGCCCGAGCAGCCCGGTGACGTCGAGCGCATAGCGGATGCGGTCCAGCGTGCCGGAGGAAGCAACGCAGCATGGCATGGCGAGCCTCGGCAGAACCTGCCCGATCCCGGGAATCGGTTTCAGCTCCTCGCGAAATTTGCGCATCAGCTCGACGCGCATCTCGCTCAGGTGCTGGTCGGTGATATCAAGTCCGAAGTCGCGGCCGAGAATTTCGCGGACGTTTTTCATGCTCTTGCCGAGGAAATGCTCATAGGCGGCGTCCTCGCTGACACTGCCGCCGGCGAGCGTGATCATGCTAAGCAGCGCCGAAACGGACAGCCCCTCGCTGTCGACCAGCACGCCGTCGCAGTCGAAAATGACCAGGTCAGGCGTCATGGGCATTGAGCCGATCTTAGAGATTGCCGGCGAGATAGCGCGTCAGTGTCGCACGCGCACCATCGGCCCAGAGCGCCTCGAGCGCATGGGCAAAGGCCTCGACAAACGGCGCCGAGCGGCCAACATCGCCATAGATGTCTTCCATGGCCAGCCAGGCGGCAGGCGTATCCTTTGCCGCCCTGGCTGTCGTCTGCAGCCGGTCCCAGCTCGGATCATTGGGTTCGATGACGACGCCGCTATCTGTGGTGCCGAAGCAGTAGCGGCACCACAGCGCCGATTCCAGCGCCAGGCCGGCGACGCCCTTGCCGGCCTTCAACCGGTCGGCGATGGTCGGGATGATGAATTTCGGCTGCCGGTTGGAGCCGTCGAGGCAGAGCCTGCGGATGGTGTCGCCGATCTTCGGATTGGAGAAGCGGTGCTCAATGAGTTGATAATAGTCTTCCAACACGGTGTCCGGCACCGGCGGCACCGTCGGGATGATCTCGTCGTGCTCCAGTCTGTCGAGAAAGCCGCGCACCAGCGGCTCCTGCATTGCCTCGTGGACGAAATGGATGTCCATCAGCCCGGCCGGATAGGCGATGGTCGCATGACCGCCATTGAGGATGCGGATCTTCATCAACTCGTAGGGCGCGACATCACTGACGAACTGTACGCCGACCTTTTCCAGCGGCGGGCGGCCGTTGGTGAAACGATCCTCGAGCACCCATTGCCTGAACGGTTCGCAGAATACCGGCCAGTTGTCGTCGAGCCCGAATTCGCTCGAGAGAATGCCACGCTCGCGGTCAGTGGTGGCCGGCGTGATGCGGTCGACCATGCCGTTGGGAAAGGCAACGTTATCGCTCACCCAGGTCGCCAGATTCTCGTCAATCAGCCGGGCGAGGCCGATGACGCCATCAGCGGTGACATGGCCGTTGTGAGGGATGTTGTCGCAGGACATGATTGTGAAGGGCACGATGCCGTCGTCGCGGCGGCGCATCAGCCCGGCCAGAATGATGCCGAAGACAGTTTTCGGCGTTGCTTCCGGCTGCGCATCGGCGACGATGTCGGGATGGGTCGGGTTGAACACGCCCGACGCCGGGTCGATGAAGTAGCCACCCTCGGTGATGGTCAGTGAAACGATCCTTATCGCCGGATCGGCAAGCCGTTCTATGATCGCGGCCGCGGCGCCCGGCATCAGGAAGTCGATCATGACACCGGTGACGCGGACGCTCATGTGGCCAGCATCCTGCTCAACCACGGTGGTCAGCCAGTCCTGTTCCTGCAACTTGCCGCGGCCGACCTTTTCGCCCTCGAAGACGCCGGCGCCGACAATTGCCCAGTCGTGGCCGAGGCCCGCATTGAACAGGTCGTCGAGATAGACGGCCTGATGCGAGCGATGGAAGTTGCCGACCCCGAAATGGACGATACCGGCCTTGAGCGCCGCGCGATCATATTTCGGGCCGGCGACCTCAGGCGGAAGCTTGGCGAGGATGGAAGAAGAGAGTTTCACGGTCATCTGCTTTACCCTTTAGCGGGACGGCTCTTCCCCCCGGTGGAGGAGACGGGGAGAAGAGCGCCTTCGCCCCCTCAACTCATCCACTGGCCGCCATCGACATTGTAGGTCTGGGCGACGATGTATTCGGCGTCGTCGCTGGCCAGGAACACCGCTATGCCGGTGAGGTCTTGCGCAGTGCCCATGCGGCCATAGGGCACGGCTTCGCCGACCAGCCTCTTCTTCTCGCCCTTCGGCCGGTTCTCGTATTTGGCGAACAGGGCATCGACATGGTCCCAGTGCTCGCCGTCGACGACGCCCGGCGCGATGGCGTTGACGTTGATGCGGTGCTTGATCAGGTCGAGTCCCGCCGACTGAGTGAGCGAGATAACGGCGGCCTTGGTAGCGCAATAGACGGCGACCAGCGCCTCGCCGCGGCGCCCGGCCTGGCTCGCCATGTTGATGATCTTGCCGCCCCGACCAGCCGCGATCATCGAGCGGGCGGCGGCCTGCAGCATGAACAGCGTGCCTGCGACATTGACGGAAAACAATCTGTCGTAGCTCGCCTTGCTGATCTCGACGATCGGCGCCAGGTCGAACAGAGCGGCGTTGTTGATCAGAATATCCAGCCGGTCGGCCCTTGTCTCGACCGCCTTGACCGCCGCCTCGATCGAAGCGAGGTCGGTGACGTCCAGTTTCACGGCGTAAGCGTTGCCGCCGATCTCCGAAGCGGTCTTTTCGGCGGCTTCGAGATTGATGTCGCCGATGGCGACCATGGCGCCCTCGCGGACATAGGCTTCGGCGAACGCCCTGCCGATGCCGCGCGCCGACCCGGTGATCAGCGCCGATTTACCCTTCAGCCTCATTGCATCATCGCCTTTCCATCGGCGCCGAAGCGGTGCAGCTTGGTCTTGTCCGGCGTCAGATAGATCGTGTCGCCGTGATGGGCGGCCAGTTCGCCGTCGGCGCGCACCGTCAGCGGTCCGACACCGTCGGCCTGCACGTGCAAAAGCGTGTCGGAGCCGAGATGCTCGGCGACGCCGACCGTGGCTTTCCATTCGCCTGAAGTCTTCGAGATGTTCATATGCTCGGGACGGATGCCGACGGTCTTGGCGCCATGTTTGGCCGCCGGCGCGCCTTCGATCAGGTTCATCTTGGGCGAACCGATGAAGCCGGCGACGAACAGGTTCTTCGGCGTCTTGTAGAGCTCCATCGGCGAGCCGACCTGTTCGATGTTGCCGGCATTGAGCACGACGATCTTGTCGGCCATGGTCATCGCCTCGACCTGGTCGTGGGTGACGTAGATCATCGTCGTCTTGAGCTGATGATGCAGCTCGCTGATCTCCAGCCGCATGGTGCCGCGCAGTGCTGCGTCGAGGTTGGACAAAGGTTCGTCGAACAGGAAAGCCGATGGCTGCCGTACGATGGCGCGGCCGATGGCGACGCGCTGGCGCTGACCGCCGGAGAGCTGGCCGGGGCGGCGATCGAGATAGTTGGTGAGGTTCAGGATGCGCGCCGCGTCCTTCACCTTCCGATCGATGGTCGCCTGGTCCTCTCCCGCCATCTTCAGCGGGAAGGCGATGTTCTTGGCCACCGTCATGTGCGGGTAGAGCGCATAGGACTGGAACACCATGGCCAGCTTGCGCTTGGCTGGCGCCTCGCCGGTGACGTCGCGGCCGTCGATGTTGATGGTGCCGGCGGTGGTATCCTCCAACCCGGCGATCAGTCGCAGCAGCGTGGACTTGCCGCAGCCTGACGGGCCGACGAAGACGACGAACTCGCCGTTCTCGATGACCAGGTCGATGCCCGGAATGATGATCGTCGACCCGAACGACTTGGAGACGTGCTTGAGCGTGATGTTTCCCATGGTTTCCTCCCCGAGGGGTTATTTTTCGCCAGATGCTTCGAGCAACGTCGCTACTTCACGGCACCAAATGTCAGGCCGCGCACCAGCTGCTTCTGGCTGAACCAGCCCATGATCAGGATCGGCGCGATCGCCAGCGTCGAGGCCGCCGACAGCTTGGCCCAGAACAACCCTTGAGGGCTTGAGAAGGAACTGATGAAGGCGGTGAGCGGGGCGGCCTCGGTGGTGGTCAGCCGGATCGTCCAGAACGCCTCGTTCCATGCCAGGATGATGTTGAGCAGCATTGTCGAGGCGATGCCCGGCACAGCCATCGGCGTCAGCACATAGACGATCTCGTTCCAGAGCGATGCGCCATCCATGCGCGCCGCTTCCAGGATCTCGCCCGGGATTTCGCGGAAGTAGGTGTAGAGCATCCACACCACGATCGGCAGGTTGATCAGCATCAGCATGATCATCAGACCGATGCGGCTGTCGAGCAATCCGGTATCGCGGAAGATCAGGTAGATCGGGAACAGCACG
This sequence comes from Mesorhizobium sp. M5C.F.Ca.IN.020.29.1.1, assembly GCF_003997375.1. NCBI lineage: Bacteria > Pseudomonadati > Pseudomonadota > Alphaproteobacteria > Hyphomicrobiales > Phyllobacteriaceae > Mesorhizobium > Mesorhizobium sp. M5C.F.Ca.IN.020.29.1.1. The sequence continues at coordinate 11,025 of NZ_RZSW01000002.1, forward strand.
GCAACGGCCGGCATCATCTTGGTGGAAAGCATCCACATCAGGATGTCCTTGGTCCACTTGCCCGGCGAGAACGCCATCGACCATGCCGCCGGTATGGCGACGAGCAAAGCCAGGATAGTCGAGCCGACCGACAGGAACACGGAGTTGAGAAAGAACTTGAAGTAGCCGCTCTGCGCCTCCACCGCGGTATAGCTCTCCGTGGTTCCCGACGGAAACAGGTTGAAGCCCTGGATGGCCTCCTGCTCCGACTTGAACGAGGTGATGATCGTGTAGAGGATCGGGAAGAAGATCAGCAGGGCGACGATCCAGGCGGCCGCGGTCGCAATCGTCTTGTGTTGGGTGCTGACTGCACGTGCCATCGTTTCCTCCCTTATTTGTCCAGGTTCTTGCCGACCGCGCGCATGGCGAAGAAGGCGACGATGTTGGCGAGAATGACGGCGAGGATGCCGCCGGCGGATGCCTGGCCGATTTTGAACTCCAGCAACGCCTTCTGGTAGACGAGGAAGGGCAGGTTGGTGGAGGCGTAGCCCGGGCCGCCATTGGTGGTGACGAGGATCTCGGCATAGACCGACAGAAGGAAGATCGTCTGGATCAGGATGACGACGGTGATGGCGCGCGACATATGCGGCAGCGTCAAATAGATGAAGCGGCTGATGAAGCCGGCCCCGTCCATCTCGGCGGCTTCCTTCTGCTCGCCGTCGAGCGACTGCAGGGACGTCAAGAGGATCAATGTCGCAAACGGCAGCCACTGCCAGGCGACGATGATGATGATCGCTAGCATGGGATACTGCCCAAACCAGTCGATCGGCTGCCCGCCGAAGAAGCGCGCAATGTCGGCAAAAACGCCGTATTGCGGATGCATGATCATGTTCTTCCAGACCAGTGCGGCCACGGGCGGCATGACGAAGAACGGCGATATGACGAGGATGCGGACGATGCCCTGTCCCCACATCGGTTGATCGATCAGCAGCGCCAGCAGGATGCCGCCGATCACCGTGATCAAAAGCACGCTGGCCACGAGGATTAGCGTGTTGAGGATCGACTGCAGGAATGCCGGATTGGAATAGAAAAGGGCGTAGTTCGAGAAGCCGACGAACCCGTCGCGGATCGGATTGAGCGGGTTGTACTGCTGGAAGGAGAACCACAGGGTGAATGCCAGCGGAACGATCATCCAGACGAACAGCAGCACCACGGATGGCGCCATCATGAAGCGGGCAAGCGAACGGGTCTGCTGAGTAGCCATGACGGTCACCCTTCAAAGGTCAGCCAAATTGAGTTTGAAGGTGGCCGCCCGAACTGGGATTCGGGCGGCCCCTGCTGCCGGCCATGATGGGCAACCGGCGTTCGGCACCGGGAGGAGCCTACTGGATATAACCGCCCTCGGTCATCGTTGCGGTGGCAGCGTCCTGGGCCTGCTTCAAGGCGTCGTCGACGCTGGTCTGGCCGGCGAGTGCGGCCGAAAAGAGCTGGCCGACGGTGGTGCCAAGGCCCTGGAACTCAGGGATGGCGACGAACTGGACACCGACATAGGGTACCGGCTTGACGGTCGGATGCGTCGGATCGGCGGCGTTGATCGAGTCCAGCGTCATCTTGGCGAAGGGCGCCGCCTTCTGGTATTCGGGGTTGGCGTAGAGCGAGGAGCGCGTTCCGGGCGGAACATTGGCCCAGCCTTCCTTCGATGCAACGAGCTCGAGATAGTCCTTGCTGGTTGCCCAGGACACGAACTTCTGAGCGGCGTCAGCCTTCTGCGTGCCGGCGGGAATGGCCAGCGACCAGGCCCACAGCCAGTTGCCGCGCTTGCCCAAGCCATTGTCGGGCGCCAGCGCATAGCCGACCTTATCGGCGACCGTGGAGTTCTTCGGGTCTGAGACGAAGGACGCAGCGACGGTGGCGTCTATCCACATGCCGCACTTGCCCTGCTGGAACAGCGCCAGGTTTTCGTTGAAGCCGTTCGAAGATGCGCCCTCGGGGCCATTGGCCTTCATCAGGTCGACATAGAACTGCAGCGTGTTCTTCCACTCGGGCTGGTCGAATTGCGGCTTCCAGTTCTCATCGAACCAGCGTGCGCCGAAGGAGTTCGACATGGCGGTCAGGAAGGCCATGTTCTCGCCCCAGCCGGCCTTGCCCCGCAAGCAGACGCCGTTCACGCCGTTGGCGCGATCGGTCATCTTCTCGGCGGCCTGCTTGATGAAGTCCCAGGTCGGCGCGTCGGGCATGGTCAGCCCGGCCTTCTCCATCAGGTCCTTGCGGTACATGACGAAGGAGCTTTCGCCGTAGAACGGTGCAGCATAAAGCTTGCCGTCGACCGACAGGCCGTTGGCGATGGCCGGGATGATGTCCTTGACGTCATAGTCGTCGCCGAGATTGTCGAGCGGCAGCAGCCAGCTCTGCTTGGCCCAGATCGGAACTTCGTAGGTGCCGATGGTCATCACGTCGTACTGGCCGCCCTTGGTGGCGATGTCAGTGGTGACGCGCTCACGCAGCACGTTCTCCTCGAGCGTGACCCACTGGAGCTGGATATCGGGATTTTTGGCGGTGAAGTCGTCGGTCAGCGTCTGCATGCGGACCATATCGCCATTGTTGACGGTGGCGATGGTGATGGATTCGGCATGCGCGGCGAACGCGAGGGTACTGGCCGACAACAGACCCAGGGTGAGCGTGCGAAGTTTCATCAAATTCCTCCCATAGACCAAGCTGAGCATTTGCCTTGGTTGTGAGCAATTACTCATTTTGTATGATTTATGTCAAGCCGGATTCGTTGCTGCAGCGCAGCACGAAAGCTCGTGCGGCATCCGGTTCGAGACGCGTTCGGGGGTATTTGAAGAACAGTGGGATGGCTATCGGCACACGCGAAATGCCGGATTTCGGCGCCCACTTGATTGGACAATTGCCGACCTACTGGCCGGCAATCTCAGCCAGGATCCATTCGCGAAAAGCGCGGATCTTCGGCACGTTGCGCCGCGCCTGGGGATAGACCAGCCAGTAGGCGTGGCCGTCGTCGCCGACCAGATCGAAAGGCTGGATCAGGCGGCCATCGGCAAGCTCGGCCTTGAAGAGAGCGGCCGTCACAATCGCCACGCCCTGCCCGGCAATCGCGGCGTTTGCCTCATAGGCCTGCGCCCCCATGCTGGAGCCGGGGCGCTTGGCCAGTTCCTCGACCGGCAGGCCGGCGGCGATAAACCAGTCCCGCCACCAGATGTCGCCGGGATCGAGGATCGGCAGGCGCAACAGGTCGGCCGGCTCCTTCACCCCGCCGATGGTCGCCGCGAGTTTCGGGCTCAGCATCGGCGTGAAGTCCGCATTGAAAAGCTTGTGCACCTCCACGCCCGGCCAGTTTCCGCCGCCCGAACGGATGGCGATGTCGACGTCCTCGCGGGCGAAATCGACGAGGCGGTTCGATGTATCGAGACGCACGGCCAGCGACGGATGCGCGACCTGGAACGAGCCGAGATGCTGCGCCAGCCAGTTCGAGGCAAAGGTCAGCAGCGTCGAGACGCAGAGCATCCCATCGGCGCCGCTGCGCGCCGCGGCATAGGCTCCACCCAACAGGGCGAACGCCTCGCTGACCGCAGGCGCCATGCGTTGCCCGGCCTCGGTCAACACGATCTGCCTTGGCCGGCGCAGGAACAAAGGCGCGCCGACGCGCTCCTCCAGAAGCTTGATCTGATAGCTCGCCGCCGCCTGCGTCATGCCGAGCTCGCCGGCGGCCTTGGTGAAGGAAAGATGCCGCGCCACCGCCTCGAACACCCGGATCGCCTGAAGCGGAGGGAGCTGGGAGACCTGCCGTGACTTGAGTTCAGGCATAAGCACTCCTTATGGGCCGTGATCGACGTTTGATTGGCAGCAAGGCCCGATCCAGCCGATATTTGAGGTCGACGATCAATCTCGTCCAGAAATAACGAAGGCTGACGATCATGACCATTGTACAGGAAAAGCTATTTCTGACGCCAGGCCGAGGCTGGTTTTTGCGGCTGGCGCGTGGATTGGCACGGCACGGAGCCAGAAAACGGGCTTATCTCGACATCAGGGAATTGCCGCCGCATCTGCAGCGCGACATGGGTTTCCTCGACGGCAACGATCCTTACGGCCGGCGTAAATAGCCTTGCTGGACTTATCGCAAATCAGCTGGTGGCCAGCAAGGCGGCGGCGGTCTGCTCGTCGGTGATGAGACCGTTGACCAGCCGCCGGTTTACAGCCGCAAGGATGCCCGGTAGTTTCCGCTCGCCCATGGCGAGCGCGATCACCAGCGATTTTTCACGCGACGGCAAAGATGCCGAGGACACTCTGTCATTGGTGATGCCCTCGATCATCCGGCCTTCGCGATCGAACACCCAGCCGACGATCTCAGCGACGCCGCCCGCTTTTTGCAGCGCCCTCAGTTCACTTTGCGAAATGAAGCCGTCCTCGTAAAGCGGCGCCTTGGGGCCGAGATCGCCGATGCCGACGAAGGTGACGTCGGCCTCCGCGGCAAGTGCCAGCGTCGGTTGGATCATCGGTTGGCTGAGCAGCATCTCGCGCTCCTCCGGCGAGGAGGCGATGACCGGCAACGGCATTGGGAAGGAGCGCGCCTTGACCCTGTCGGCCATGGTGAAGATGACGTTGTAGAAAGCCGCCGAACCGTCGGGCGAGATGTTACCAGTCAGCGACACCACCTTGTGCTGCGGGCATTCCATCGGCGGCAGCTGCTCGATCGCCGCCTTCAGCGTGCGGCCGGTGCCGATCGCCATGACGATCGGCGTCGGCGAGCGCAACCGTCTTTCGATTTCGGCAGCCGCCGCCACGGCGACTCCGATGGTGGAGGAGGAAGCGGGATCGCTCGGCACCACCTCGACCAGATCGAGCGCGAAGCGCGATTTCAGCCGGGTCGCGAGGTCGAGGCAATTGGCGATCGGGTGGTCGACACGCACCTTGATAAGCCCTTCCGACACCGCCAGCGACACCAGCCGCTGCGCCGTCTGTCGTGAGATGCCGAGCGTCGAGGCGATCTGGTCTTGCGTGTTACCTGCGACATAATAGAGCCAGCCGGCGCGCGCCGCGTCGTCCAGCCTGTTGCTGCCGCTGTCCTGCCGGGAATTCAACTTGCTGCCTCCCTGCCCCGACAATCGAGACGGAGCGCCTTACTTTTACGGCGAAATGCGCTTGGGCGCAATTGCCTACCGACAGAGCAATTGCTTAGGTAGGTACTCAAGGTGCCTGTGGTGTTTCCAGGGGATGATCGTAGCCAAGCAGTTTTTGAAGTCCGGCAATTCATGAGTCCGGCAATGTCGGCGCGGCGGTTTATCTCCCGACGCAAACCCTTTAAGGGATTCGGACAAAGGAGCCTCGCATGACGCCGAAAGCGGTTTTCTGGGACATGGACGGCACGCTGGTCGACAGCGAGCCATTGCACGAGGCGGCGCTGATTGCGGCGCTGCACAGCGTCGGCATCGCGGCGCCGGCCGACCTGCATGAGCGGGTGCTCGGCATTGCCGCATGGCCGGTCTACGAGATGCTGCGCGACGAGTTCGGCCTCGACCTGCCCTTCGATGACTGGATCGTGCGCAAATACGACCACTATTTGCCGATGGCCGAGACGCTGAAGCCGCGCCCCGGCGCGATCGAGATCTTCAACGAGCTGCGCGCGCTTGGCGTGGCGCAAGCGGTGGTGTCCAATTCCGACCGGCTGGTCGTCGACGCCAATCTGCGCATGGTCGGTCTGTTCTATCCCGGCATGAAGACGGTCAGCCGCAACGACGTGCGCGAAGGCAAGCCGCATGCCGAGCCGTTCCTGCGCGCCGCATGGCTGGCCGATGTCGATCCGGCCGATGCCGTGGCCGTCGACGACAGCGTGACCGGCGTCACGGCGGGATTGGCGGCGGGGATGAGGACGATCTTCTGGCCGGAAGTGCCTATGGAAGGGCCGCCCGGCGCGATCGTCATCAACAGCGCCGACGAGTTGCGGGCTGAGCTGGGCCTTTAGGCATCAGTTCCGGTAAACGGGCTCCTGCTCGTCGAGGATCGCCTTCAATTCGGAAAGGTGCCGCTCGGCCTGGCCGGGATACTCTTCCTGCTCCGTTGCTGCCTTCTCGGCGATTTCGTCCGACAGGACCCGCAGCGGTCGGCCGGTCCACAGCGCCTTGATGTAGGTCTCGGCGGCGCGTTCGAAATAGAACATGCGGTTGAAGGTGTCGGCGACGCTATCGCCGATGACCAGCACGCCATGGTTGCCCATGACCATTACCTTGACCTTCGGATCGGTAAGCAGCTGTGAGCAGCGTTCGCCCTCTTCCTCGAAGGCGAGCCCGCCATAATGGCCATCGACGACGTGACGGTTGAAGAAGATCGCCGAGTTCTGGTCGATCGGCGGCAACGTCGAGTCGGCGAGCGAAGCGAGCACCGTGGCGTGGATCGAGTGCACATGCATGACGCAGCGCGCATGACGCACATTACGATGGATGGCGCCATGCAGGCCCCAGGCCGTCGGGTCGGGTGCATTCGGGCCGGAGAGCGTATCGGGATCGTTGGCGTCGATGAGCAGCAGGTCGCTCGCCTTGATGCGTGAGAAATGCACCTGGTTGGGATTCATCAGGAATTGCGAGCCGTCATCGTTGACGGCCAGCGAGAAATGATTGGCCACGGCTTCATGCATGTTGAGCCGCGCCGTCCAGCGGAAGGCGCAAGCCAGATCGACGCGCTCCTCGTAGAAGGGCAGGTTGGTCAGCATTTCCTTCTGCAAGCGGGCGATGCTCATCGAAAACCTCCGTGAAAGAAACAAGGATGCCGCGCGCCGCGGATGCGCGCAACCGGTTTCGTTTGGTGCAGACGAGCGCTTTGCCTCACGCCGCAGTGCTTCTGGCGGCACCGGCGCGCAGCCCGCCATGCTCGATTATGAAATCGATCACTTCCTGCAGCCCCTTGCCGCGCGACAGATCGGTGAAGCCGAACCGCCGCTTGCCGCGCATGCGGGCGGCATCGCTCTCCATGACATCGAGGTTGACGTTCACATAAGGGGCGAGATCGCTCTTGTTGATGACCAGGAAATCGGACCGGGTGATCGCCGGCCCGCCCTTGCGCGGGATTTCCTCGCCTTGGCAGACGGAGATGACGTAGAGCGTCAGATCAGCGAGGTCGGGGGAAAACGTGGCGGCAAGATTGTCGCCGCCCGATTCGATGAAGACGATATCGAGATCCGGGAATTTTTTGGTCATCTCGGCGATCGCCTGCAGATTGATCGAGGCGTCCTCGCGGATGGCGGTGTGCGGGCAGCCGCCGGTTTCGACGCCCATGATGCGATCCTCGGGTAGCGCCTGAAGCCGGGCCAGCATCATGGCATCTTCCTTGGTATAGATATCGTTGGTGACCACGGCGATGGAGAACTCGTCGCGCAGCGCCTTGCAGAGCTTTTCGGTGAGCGTCGTCTTGCCGGAGCCGACGGGGCCGCCGATGCCGATGCGAAGGGGACCATTGGCTTGTGTCATCTAGCGAACTCCGTGATGGCAAGGACGGCGAAGCCGAGCCCGATCAAAAGGCACAACGGCGAATAATAGCTGACATCGAGCCGGGCGAAGGGCTGTTCGGGCGCCAGCCGGCGCCACCACGGTGTAAAGCCGGCAATGCCGCGCGCCAAGAAGACCAGCGCGATGAGCAGCGCTGTCGCGGCGAGCCCAGCCTTGGGAAAGGGCGTGGCAAACACGCCTTCGAGCGCCATCGGCCACAGTGTCGCCAGGCCGAGACAGGCAGCAACGGCAAAGCTGGCGAAGGGCGCTGGCATTTCGTCGACGCCACGGAAGCCGACCACCGCGCGGGCGCAGGAGGCAGCGTCCCTGCCCGGCCAGATCCCGCCAATGCCCCAATAGACATGCAGTGCGGTGATCAGCAGCAGGACCAGCGAGAGGGCGAAAGCGAGGACGATCATGAGCGGAACAGCCGCGAATATTGCGTCTCGTGCTTCATCGCCATGACGTCCGAAACGAACGCGCAGGCGCCGAGATCATCCAGCGTCGAGCCGGCAGCACGGGCGGCGACGCCAAGCGCCAGGGGTTCGAAGCCGGCGAGCAGCGCGGTGGCGCCCGTCTGGCCGACGACGCCGAGCCTGATCGCGGCCTGGACCAAATTGGAGAAGAAGGCCTGCAGGAAGGCCGACAGCGCATCCTGCAGGGCAATGGCGTTGCCGCCGGCAGTTGCGCCGACTGCGACGCAATAGGCGCACTCGGCCGGCAGACGGTCCAGCACCTGGCAGGGCCAGGCCGAAGCCGCCTTCAGGAAGGCGGCGCCCTGCAGCATGGTCTCGGCATGGCGCTCGCGCGAGCCGGCCAGGGCCTCGGCGAGGGCCGCGATTTCGGCGAGATCGCCGCCCTCGCGGGCGCGCCGCCAGCTTTCGGCAAACAGCACCGCGTCGTTCCAGCCCGAGCCCATCTCGACCAGCGTCTCCAGCCACGCGGCGAGGCTTTCGCTGTCGGCGACCAGCCCGGCATGCACGGCTTGTTCGAGACCATGGCTGTAGGAAAAGCCGCCGACCGGGAAGGCAGGCGACAGCCACGCCATCAGCCGCAACAAAGCGATGTTGGAAGGCTGGTCAGTCATGGTCGTGTGAATGGCTGTGGGAATGCGACTCGCTATGCGTATGGGAATGCGCTTCAGCGTGGCTGTGTGCATGCGCCTCGGCATGAGCATGGCCGCCATGCCCGGAATAGGCGCCGCGCACCGGCTTGAACGGCTCGGAAACGTCGCTCACCGTGGCGCCCAGGCCTTCCAGCATCGTCTTGATGACATGGTCGCGCAGGATGAGGATGCGATCCGCCTCTATGGCGGCCGCAAGGTGCCGGTTGCCGATATGCCAGGCGAGTTCGGCCAGATGCACGGCGCCCTCGGCACGGATATCGTAGAGCGGTTCCTCGGCCGCAATGATCTCGATGTGGCGGCCATCCTCCAGCACCAGCCGGTCGCCGTCGTTCAAGGCAACCGGCTCGGGCAGGTCGACCAGCACCTTGTCGCTACGGGCCGTTTCGATGGCGCGGCGGCGCAGATGCCGCTCGTCATGGGCCAGCACGGCACGATCATAGGGCGTGACCGCCCCCGCTTGGCCGGCGGCGAGCACCGAGACGGCACGCGGGAATTTGGTGAAATCTGTGCGGATGTCGAGCTTCATGTAAAAACTGCCTTTCCAAAAAGCCTAGACCATCCCGAACATCGGCCCAATGCCGGCGCATGCCCCGAATTCAAGTTTTTACAGCGTCCTTTGCGCGTCCGAAAGGACCCGCTGTGGTCAAACGAACGTGTCGAAGAGCCGCAGGATGACGCGTGACGCCGAGGCCGATCACCATGCCCATGACGATGCGGATGTGCGGGAAGATGTCGTGGGCGTAAGGGAGTTTCTGGTCCATGGCCCGGTGCGGCACGTTCTGCGTCAGCTATAGCGCCGATGGATCAGAACAAAAAGTACCTCTGCGCCATCGGCAGCACCGTGGCCGGCTCGCAGGTGAGCAATTCGCCGTCGGCGCGCACCTCGTAGGTTTCGGGGTCGACTTCGACATGCGGGGTGGCGTCGTTGAGCACCATCGAATGCTTGCCGATGCCCCCGCGGGTGTTCTCGACGGCGACCATCTGCTTGTCGACGCCGAGCCGGCCGCGCAGGCCGGCATCGAGCGCCGCCCTGGAAACGAAGGTCACCGACGAATTGGTCATCGCCTTGCCATAGGCGCCGAACATCGGCCGGTAGTGCATCGGCTGCGGTGTCGGGATCGAGGCGTTGGGATCGCCCATCGGGGCGGCGGCGATCATGCCGCCGATCAGCACCATATCCGGCTTGACGCCGAAAAAGGCAGGGTTCCACAGCACCAGGTCGGCGCGCTTGCCGACCGCCACCGAGCCGATCTCGTTCGACAGGCCGTGCGCGATGGCCGGGTTGATCGTGTATTTGGCGATGTAGCGGCGGACGCGGAAATTGTCGTTGTCGCCGGTCTCCTGCGGCAGCGAACCACGCTGGCGCTTCATCTTGTCGGCGGTCTGCCAGGTGCGGATCGCCACTTCGCCGACGCGGCCCATGGCCTGGCTGTCCGACGAGATGATCGAGAAGGCGCCGATGTCGTGCAAAATGTCTTCGGCGGCGATGGTCTCCTTGCGGATGCGGCTTTCGGCAAAGGCGATGTCTTCCGGGATCGACGGCGACAGATGATGACAGACCATCAGCATGTCGAGATGCTCGGCCAGCGTGTTGACGGTGTAGGGCCGGGTCGGATTGGTCGAGGACGGGATCACGTTGGGCAGCCCGCAAACCTTGATGATATCGGGCGCATGGCCGCCGCCGGCGCCTTCGGTGTGGAAGGCGTGGATGGTGCGGCCCTTGATCGCCGCCACCGTGTTTTCGACAAAGCCGGATTCGTTCAGCGTGTCGGTGTGGATCATCACCTGCACGTCGTAGTCGTCGGCGACCGACAGGCAGCAGTCGATTGCCGCTGGTGTCGTGCCCCAGTCCTCGTGCAACTTAAGCGAGCAGGCACCGCCCAGCACCATCTCTTCAAGCGCGGCCGGCAAGGACGCGTTGCCCTTGCCCGACAGGCCGATGTTCATCGGAAAGGCGTCGAAGGACTGGATCATGCGCGCCAGATGCCACGGCCCAGGCGTGCACGTAGTCGCCAGCGTGCCATGCGCCGGTCCGGTGCCGCCGCCGAGCATGGTGGTGATGCCTGACATCAGCGCCTCCTCGATCTGCTGCGGGCAGATGAAGTGGATATGCGCGTCGAAGCCGCCGGCGGTGAGGATCTTGCCTTCGCCGGCGATGATCTCGGTGCCGGGACCGATGATGATGGTGACGCCGTTTTGCATGTCCGGATTGCCGGCCTTGCCGATCGCGGCGATGCGTCCATCCCTGAGGCCGATATCGGCCTTGAAGACGCCGTCTGATGCATCGACGACCAGCGCATTGGTGATCACGGTGTCGACGGCGCCTTGGGCGCGGGATACCTGGCTCTGGCCCATGCCGTCGCGGATGACTTTGCCGCCGCCGAATTTCACCTCTTCGCCATGAAGGGTGAAATCCTTTTCGACCTCGATGAACAGTTCGGTATCGGCGAGCCGCACCTTGTCGCCGACGGTCGGGCCGTACATCTGCGCATAGGCGGCGCGGGTGATTCTAGCCATCAGCGATTGCTCCCGAAATACGTCCCAATACAGCCGGTCGAAGCCCGGCCGCACATTGTCGCCATCCTATGGTCACGTAATGACCCGCTGAGCGACACCTTCCGATCCCATTTAACGTTTGAGGTGGCCGGGTCACCCCAAAACGACCGTTCGCCAATCGATGGAAAGGAAGATCCATGCGCAAAACGATAAGTCTCGCTGCCGCCGCCACCCTCCTGCTCGCGACCGCTGCCAGCGCCCAGCAACAGCCGGCGCCGCAACCCGGCGAGCCGCCGGCTTCGCCCGCTCCCGCGGCGCCCGGCGCTCAGCCGGAAGCGCCGGCGATTCAGACCGTGAACGTCGTCGACATCGAGGAACTGCCCAAGGAAACGCAGACGAAGGTCAACGAAGTGATCGCCAAGCGCGGCGAGGACGGCCTGCAGAAATTGCGCAGCTCGATCGACGCGACCCCCCAGGTCAAATCCGCGCTCGAAGCCAAAGGACTCACCTCGGCGCAAGTGATCGCCGCCAGCATGGACACCAATGGCGCGCTGACCTTGATCACCAAAAAAGCGAGCTGACGATACGCTGTGGCGGGCCGGCACAAGGTCGGCCTGCCGCATCGGGGAGGGAACCTTCGCAGGGCGGAATACGTTTCGACTTTTTGGCCAAGTAACGAGTCTCGAAAGCGGCTCCGAGAGCGAGCGATGGCGATCACCACCTTCCCCGACACCAGATGGCTGCATATGGTTGCCGCAACTGCGTTTCTCGCGGCGAGCGTTCCCCAGGCTGCGCTGAATGCACAGGGTCTGGAAGGCCCGGATACGGTCAACAAGATCATCGGCTCGGAAGTCGGCCAGGAAGAGACCAACACGGCTGTGGAAGCCGGCAAAGTCGCCACGGCGATCGACCGGACGCGTGAAAACATCGGTACTGTGCGCAAGACATCCAAGCTCGACAAAGTCGATATCGTGTTCCTCACCGACGCGGCGCGCACGGAAGGCGGTCTGCCGCCGGCGATCGAAAGCAAGGTCGAGCAGCATCAGGACGAGATTGCGGAACTGCGCGAGGAGATCGAGGCGAACGCATTGCTGTTCAACGCCATCGACTCTCAACGCGTGCAGACTGAAGACGTTCTCGCCGTGGAATTCGATGATCCTGGAAAGGTCGTCATCTACGCAGCGGCCAAGCCGCCCAGCTGAGCCGAAACTGCTCGACGCCTTGGATCTCACAGCGCGCCCATGATCTTCTGCTGGAACCCGTAGACCTCGCGCTTGCCGCCGAGCGGCACCAAAGTGACGTCGCGCTCCTGGCCGGGCTCGAAGCGCATCGCCGTGCCGGCGGCGATGTCGAGGCGCATGCCCCGCGCCTTGTCGCGATCAAATTTCAGCCCCTCATTGGTCTCGAAGAAGTGATAGTGGCTGCCGACCTGGACCGGCCGGTCGCCGCTGTTGGCCACTTTCATGGTGACGGTCGGCTGGCCCTTGTTGAGTTCGATCTCGCCGCCTGCCGTGATGATTTCGCCCGGGATCATCGCCAGCCTCACAAGACGCCGAAGGCGAGGCCGGCACCGACGGCAGCACAGGCGCCGCCAGCGGCGCGGGCAAGGCCCGGGAATCTGATGCCGAGGCCAAGACCGGCGGCGAGGCCGGCGGCATGGAGCAGCGCGGTGGTGACGGCAAAGCCGGCCATATAGCCGAGCCCGCCGGCGTTTTCAGGCACCTCGGTGCCATGGGCGTGACCGTGGAACAGCGCGAACAGGCCGATGATGGCGACGCCGGCCGAGACCGGAAGATCGACCGCGAGCGCGACCAGCAGTCCCAGCGCGACGACGGACGCCAGTATGCCCGGTTCGACGAACGGAACCGGCACCTGCAGCATGCCGAGCGTACCGCCCGCCAGCATGACGCCGACAAAGGCGAGCGGCCAGGCGACAACCGCCTTGCCGCCGTTGAGCGCCGCCCACAACCCGACCGCGATCATAACCGCCATGTGGTCGAGGCCGGAGAGCGGATGCATGAGGCCGGCCGACAGGGACGCGGTCGTGCCGATGCCGATATGGGCATAGGCGGGCATTGCGGTGGCGAGAAGCAGGATCGCCGAGAGCGACGTGCGTTTGATCGTTGCGGGAACCATCGATATGCCTTCCGTTATCAGGATCGTGCCGTCACGCGGCCTTGCCGGCCGGGCTGCAGCCTTCGGCCTTGAGGACGCGCTTTGTCGAGGCGGGATGTTTCGTCAGCATCGCTGCCGGGCGGATCGGGCGCACTGAAAAATTGCCGCCGCAATTCGGGCAGACGCCGCCCAGCACGTTTGCCGCGCAATCGGCGCAAAAGGTACACTCGAAGGTGCAGATCAGCGCATCCGTCGCCTCAGGCGGCAGGTCCTTGTCGCAGCATTCGCAGTTGGGGCGCAGTTCAAGCATTTTCCTCTCCTCACCGTATCGGTTCGTGCACGGTCACCAGCTTGGTGCCGTCGGGAAACGTCGCCTCGACCTGGACGTCGTGGATCATCTCGGCGATGCCCTCCATCACCTGTGCGCGGGTGACGACATGGGCGCCGGCCTCCATCAGCTCGGCGACCTGGCGGCCGTCGCGGGCGCCCTCGACAACAAAGTCGGTGATCAGCGCGATCGCCTCGGGGTGATTGAGCTTGACGCCGCGTTCGAGCCGCTTGCGCGCCACGATCGCCGCCATGGCGATCAGCAGCTTGTCCTTTTCCCTTGGCGTCAGGTTCATGCGTTTCCCTAGGATGGCGTAAATTGGAATGACATAATCGGAATCAGAGTGACCATAATTTGGGCAGACCCGCCCGTCCGTTGAGCAATTCGACGAGCGGAACCAGCCGCTTGCGGAGCTGGTAGCCGTCCTCGGCAAACAGCCTCGCAAGAAGCTTGCCAGATTTCTTCACGGTCCAGACGCTGGCGTCGCCCTGGCCGCTGATGATGTCCCGGGCCGGATCCAGCAAAGCCTCCACCCGCGGTGAGACCATCAGCACCGTCGCCATGGCGATGGCGCCGCCGGCCACGGCCGAACGGCCCAGAATGGCCGCAATGCCGGGCCCGATGCGGAAATCCTCGGCATGAACAAGCGCTCCATCCTGGCTGACCCGCCAGCGGTCATGGAAATTGCCGTGCGCCGCGCGTTCGCCCATGGCGAGGCGGCCAAAGACGGTCGCCTCGAGCACCAGCGCCTCGGCACCGGCGGCAAGCTCCAGGTCGAGCCTGCGGGCAAAGGCCGATCGATCAAAGACGATGGTTTCCTGCGGCAGCCAGGCGATGCGGCCGCCGGCGCCGACCGTCAGCTTCACCCGCACCTCGGCGCGACCGGATGCGGCACGGTAAACCTTCTCGCAGGCCTGGGTGGTTATGGTGGCGGAGGCGCCGGCGCCGACATCGACCTCCCAGCCGAGGCGGTCGCCGCCGGTCAGCCCGCCGGCGGTGTTGATCAGGACGGCTTCGAGCGGATCGGCCGAGACGGCAGGCATGCGGATCTTGGCGGAACCATCCTGATAAAGCCGCCGAAGACGCGTGCGGCCGCCATTCCTGTCGCATGCAAGCTGCGCCGTTCCGGCGACGCGCTGGGCCGGCGGCACAAAGGTCAGGCCACGTTCGATCAGATTCATGGTGCCAAGGTTAAGCACTCCGCCGGCTTTGTCGACATATAGCTTGTTGCTTGACAACGTTTCGGTTTCTATAGAGGAGCCGTCTTGGTACGGTCACACAGCGCCTGGCGGGATAAAAGGCGACGGTGACGATCTGAACCTGGGGAAAAAGAGGCGCTGATCAGTCGGCGTCGAGAAACGACAAGGTTGGGGAAGGAACCGAATGGCTGACCAGCTGGCAACGGACATCATCGCGAAGATCAAAGCTCATGCCGAGCCGGGTGGCGAAGAAATCACCACCAGCACCGAACTGACCTCACTTGGCATCCATTCGCTGGAACTGACGGAGATCATCTTCGATCTCGAGGAACAGTATGGCATCGAGATCGAGATGAACACGGTCGATGCCTGGAGCAACCTGAAGAACGTCGGCGACATGGTCGAGGCGGTTCGCGCGCTGATCGCGAATAAAGCCTGACTGAATGAACAAGCGCGTCGTCATTACCGGCATCGGCGGCATATGCGGGCTCGGCACCAATGCGCCCGCAATCTGGGGCGAGATGCGCGACGGCCGCTCGGCCATCGGCCCGATCGTCAATTCGGAGCTGCATGACCTGAAAGTCAGGGTCGGCTGCGAAATCAAGACGCTTCCCGATCACGGTATCGACCGCAAGCAGGTCGTGTCGATGGATCGCTTCAGCCTGCTGGCGACGATCGCCGCGCGGGAAGCCGCGCAACAGGCTGGCTTGACCTCGCACGCAGCCAACACCTACCGGATGGGCGCCATCGTCGGCGTCGGCGTTTGCGGCTGGGAGGCGATCGAAGAGAGCTATCGCGCCATCCTGCTCGAAGGCAAGAATCGCGCCGGCATCTTCACCGTGCCGAAAGTGATGCCGGGTGCCGCGGCCGGCCATGTCAGCATGAATCTCGGCCTGCGCGGACCGGTCTTCGGCATCACCTCTGCCTGCTCCTCGTCCAACCACGCCATTGCCTCGGCTGTCGACCAGATCAGGCTCGGCCGCGCCGATATCATGCTCGCCGGCGGCACCGATGCGCCACTGGTCTGGGGCATCCTGAAAGGCTGGGAGGCGCTGCGGGTGCTGTCGCCCGACACCTGCCGGCCGTTTTCGGCCGATCGCCAAGGCCTGGTGCTCGGCGAAGGCGCCGGCATGGTTGTGCTGGAAACCTACGAGCATGCCATGGCGCGCGGCGCCACGATTCTGGCCGAAATTGCCGGCGCCGGCCTTTCCGGCGATGCCTCCGACATCGTCGCGCCGACCATCGAAGGGCCGGAGGCGGCGATGCGCTTCTGCCTCGTCGATGCCAGGCTGAACCCGGAAGACATCGACTATGTCAATGCGCATGGCACCGGCACCAAGGCCAACGACCAGATCGAGACGGCGGCGATCAAGCGCGTCTTCGGCGATCATGCCTCCAGGCTTTCGATCTCCTCGACCAAATCGATGCACGCCCACTGCCTCGGCGCGTCGGGCGCGCTGGAGCTGATCGCCTGCGTGATGGCGATCCGCGAAGGCATCGTGCCGCCGACAGCCAATTTTCGCGAAACCGACGCCGATTGCGATCTCGACATCACGCCGAATGTGGCGCGCGAGCGCAAGGTGCGCGCGGCGATCAGCAACGGCTTCGCCTTCGGCGGCACCAATGCGGTGCTGGCGTTCAAGGCGGTCTGACCGCAACCGGTTCCCAAGATACGGCGAGACGCGTCTTGCCACGCGCCACGCACGCGCGAAAAATCCCCGCCCAGGAGTTTCGATGACCGACCTGTCCGCCTTTCCGATCGCCACGCGCTGGCCGGCCAGCCATCCCGACCGCATCCAGCTCTATTCGTTCCCGACGCCGAACGGAGTGAAGGTGTCGATCGCGCTGGAGGAACTCGGCCTGCCGTACGAGGCGCATGCGGTGAACATCGGCAAGAAGGAAAGCTGGACGCCGGAATTCCTGTCGCTGAACCCCAACGGCAAAATCCCGGCGATGATCGATCCGGACGGCCCGGGCGGCAGGCCGATCGGGCTGTTCGAATCCGGCGCCATCCTGCTCTATCTCTCAGACAAGACCGGAAAGCTGGTCCCGGCCGACCCGGCGCGGCGTTACGAAACGATCCAGTGGGTGTTCTTCCAGATGGCCTCGATCGGGCCGATGTTCGGGCAGGTCGGCTTCTTCCACAAATTCGCCGGACGCGAAATCGCCGACAAGCGGCCGCTGGCGCGCTATCGCGACGAATCGCGGCGGCTGATCGGTGTGCTCGAGACGAGGCTGAAGGGCCGCAGCTGGATCATGGACGACGACTACACCATCGCCGATATCTCGATGCTGGGCTGGGTGCGCAATCTGATCGGTTTTTACGAGGCAAGGGAACTTGTCGGCTTCGACGACTTCCGCCATGTCGCGGCATGGCTGGAACGCGGCCTTGCCCGGCCGGCGGTGCAAAAGGGTCTTAGTATCCCCGCCCGGGGCTAACTAGGGGGCTAATCGGTCGAGCTGCACAAAGCGGCTGTCGTACGCGAGACCTACTTTGTCTTGGCTTTGGATTTTGAGCCGCCCTTGCCCATAACGGAAGCGGCAAGGGATGCAGCGGTCTTGGCGGTGGCGACAACCGCACCGGCCGCGACATTGGCCGTCGTCTTGACCGTGCGCATTGCGCTGTCTGCCATCGAGCCACCGCTTGCCGATTTCCTCGGCTTGGCGGGTTTTGCCGTGGCCTTAGCTGCGGTCGGTGTCACTTTCTTCGGTGCCGCCTTGCCGAAAGTAGGCTTTGCATCCTTGGAGCGGGCGGCGACCGCCGGGCCAGCGCCCGTCTTTGATTCAGTTGCCTTTGATTCAGCTGCCTTTGATCGAGTTGCCCTGCCCTTGCCGGGCGCAGGCTTTCTTGCCTTGGTTGCCATCGGAGTTGCCATGGGACAGTTTTCCTCATGTCAGCATCATTGCCGTATCCGACATAACGGCCGGAAAGTCCTAAGGTTCCGGCGGGGCCGTCCTGCAAATCAGGATTGATCGCCGATCACCAGATCGGCGAGGCGGCGGCGGGCAAGCACGCGGTCGATGTTGGGCATGTCGTTGGAGGCGATCCAGGCGCGGGCGTCCTCGTCGGAGCGGCCATGCTCATGCCATCGCTCAAGCAGCCGGCGCTCGAGCTCAGCGCGCGGCACATCGACGAAAATCGAGAAATCGAACAGCGGCGCCAGTCGCGACCAGGGTTCCTCGTCGAGCAAGAGATAATTGCCTTCAACCAGGATGAACTTGGTGTCGGCGGCGATGATCGAAGCGGCCGCGCGAGACAGCTCCATGCTGCGGTCGAACACCGGAATGGCGATGTCGGGCTCGGCCGCGCGGATGCGCTTCAGCAAGGTTTCGAAGCCGGCAAAGTCAAAAGTTTCCGGAGCGCCCTTGCGCGCGCGCAGGCCGCGCTGCTCGAGCACGATATCGTCGTAATGGAAGCCATCCATGGGCACGATTTCGGCCGTACCTTCCGGCAGCAGTTCATGCAGGCGGGCCGAAATCGTCGACTTGCCGGCGCCCGGAGGACCGGCGATGGCAACGACAAAACGCTGCGCCTTGCCGGCGCGCTTGAAGATGGTGGCGGCGAGGTGGGCAATCTCGGACATCGGAGCCTTTCTGGCCGGGTGTTTTGGATCGCATCTTGGCGATAATTCGCAGGAATTTCAAATCTGGGATTAGTCCTCGACACAGAAGTTTCGACCGTCCGTTGGCAAATCGCAGACCTCTAGGATTGGCCCGAAACGATACTCCCTTTCGTCATCCTGGGGCGAAGCAAGGAGCGAAGCGACGCGGCGCAGACCCCAGGATCCATGCCGTGACATCAGCCGAAGAATGCTGCGGCTCAGAATAAAAGCGCTCCGCAGCGATCCTTCGCGCCCCCCTCTGTCCTGCCGGACATCTCCCCCACTTGGGGGGAGATCGGCCGCTTTCGCGGACAGCGTCCTTTTTGCAAGGTTGGTTGTTGGCGAAATCAGTGATGAAGGCCAATCTCCCTCCTTGTGGGGGAGATGTCCGGCAGGACAGAGGGGGGCGTTGTCCCTCCGCGATCAAAGGTTCTGCACCGCAGCAGCGCTCCGATGTCACGGCATGGATCCCAGGGTCTCCGCGACGTCGCTTCGCTCCTGCTCCGCCCTGGGATGACGAAGGTGGGGAGGCGAGCGCTCAAGCTGGGAGCGACTTGCCAATCCGCAGGAAATCGCCGTCGAAAGGCACTTCCCGCATCGTACCGTCAGGCGCCGCAATGCGCATATGCCCCTGCTCGGTTATGATGTCGCGCGGCGGCTCGCCGCCGGCTTCTTGAGGCAGTGCGCCGATGACGTGGCGGAACGAGACGTTGCGGCCTTCGCCAAGGGCAAAGGCGGTCGCCACCCCTTCCCGCTTCAGCCAGTTGTCACCCAGCGACGCGGCATGGCCGAGCGCGGTGCGGCCGTCCTCGATGCCGAGCACGCCGCGATGGCGGCCGCTCCACGGCGCGTAGTCGCGCCCGCCATTGCTGATCCACAGCATGGTGACCGGCAGCTCGGCGGGGTTCTTCAGCACCACAACGAGATCGGCTTCCGCCTGGCGCGCCAGCGCGGTCCAGCCCGGCCCGCCATGGTCGGCCTCGACCAGCGTGACAAAATCCTCTCGGCTCTGGTCCATGCGATAGTCGGTCAGGTCGAGCGTGCCGCCATCGGCGGCGGGAAAACGCGTCAGGTCTGCAGAGCGGGCCGGATAGACGAGCAGAAAACGGCCGCGGGCCGGGTCAGGCTCGAGCGGATCGTCCGGCGTTGCCGCAAATCGCTTCGGCGAGAAGGCGAGCCTGCCGCCGTCCTTCATCGCTGTCATCGGATGATGGGCGACGGAAATGCCGCCCGAGCCACCGGAAAAGACATGTTCCTGATAGAGAAAGGGATGGTCGTCGCGCAAAGTGAGGATCTTGTCGACCGTGGCGCCCATGACCAGGTGCCGCAGCCTGAAAACGGCCCGCCAGCCGTCGGCAGTCGCCTCGGAATCGACGACATCCCAGGGGCTGTTGGCCGGCCAGCCATGCAGCGGTGCCGCCTCGACATCGCTGCGCGAAAACGGCGCGCAGAGGAAATCGCCGGACAGGCGAACGGTGCCCTCGGGCAGGTCTGGCGGCAGCGTCTCGCGCGGCTCGCCGATCCACGGCGCGCGATGCAGCGGCTTTAGCCGGCGCCCGTCGATATCGACCGTCATGTCGGCGAGATGGCCGACGGTGAGATCGACCGTTACCGAAATGCCTTTTGCCTTGATCGTCAGCGTATCCATGGCGCACCTGCTGATTCTGCCAGCGCCAGCAAACCCGCTCGGTGCCGGTTGCGCAAGCTCAGTCCCGGTATTCGGTGCCGAGATCGACGCAGCGCCGGCTCCGTCCTGTGGACAGGCGGTGATCCTGCGCAACACCGGCATTAACCAAATAGACGGCGCCATTGGGTTACGCTAGTTTCCCGTTCGTTTAAGCAACTGCCACCTTTCAGAACAGACCTATCTTGTCCAAACCGCGCCTCTTTCCGCTCCTCCAAAGATTTGTCGCAGCGCTGGCGCTGCTGGTGCTCGTCGCCGGCTGCGCGACGACGCCGACTGAAACCATGCTGGCGGTGCCGGCGCCGGCGCAGAAATATGCGGCTGTCGTCATCGACGGCAGCAGCGGCAAGACGCTGTTCGAGGCCAATTCGACGGCGCCGCGCTATCCGGCGTCGCTGACCAAGATGATGACGCTCTACCTTCTATTCGAGGCGCTGGAACAGGGCCGCATCAGCAAGACGACGCTGATCCCGGTCTCGGACAACGCCGCCAGGCAGCCGCCGACCAAGCTGCGCTTCAGGCGCGGCGAGACGATCGATGTCGAATCGGCGATCCGCGCGATCACCGTCAAATCGGCCAATGACGTGGCGGTCGCCGTCGCCGAATATCTCGGCGGCAGCGAAGCGGCGTTCGCCGCAATGATGACCGCCAAAGCGCGCCAGATCGGCATGCGCAGCACCGTCTTCCGCAACGCCTCGGGCCTGCCGGACGCCGGCCAGCTGACGACGGCGCGCGACATGGCGGTGCTTGGCACGGCGCTGCGCGCCCGCTTCCCGCAGCATTTCCACTATTTCTCCGAGAGCGACTTCATGTTCCGGGGCAGGCTGGTGCGCGGCCACAACGACATGCTCGGCCGCGTCCGCGGCGTCAACGGCATCAAGACAGGCTTTATCAGAGCCTCAGGCTTCAACATCGTCACCTCCTACGATGCCGACGGCCGCCGGCTGATCCTCGTGGTGATGGGCGCCGACAGCGCGCGCCAGCGCAACGACCACGTCGAAGCGCTGATCCAGCGCAACCTGTCGCCGGCATCGAACACGACGACAAGGTTGCTGTATGCCGGGGAGCAGTGAGGCGTGACGTTCGGCGGGGGCGAGCTCGTGACGGGTGTCAGCGATCCGTGTCAGTTTCAACTTGACAGGTGACGGCAGTTATGCTAGGAATTTATTCATAGTGTTGATTTGCGCCCGCCCGCCGAGGGCGGGTTTTTCATTTTAGGCGCCGGCGCCATTCTTCATAAGTCCGACAAAACCGCAGGTTTGCCGGCCTTACCGTCTTTCCGAAAAGTCATACGACTTGGACCAGCTCTCACCTGCAACGACCCGCAAACCGTCCGGCCGATACCCATCAGATCCGAACTCATCTTGAAGCATTCTGGCCGCTTCGCGCGCCTGTAACCACAGCCCTTGCTCGAGCAACTCGCGAATCTTCGGATGAATTGTAACGGTGGCATCAGCCCTTTCGTGCTCTAATGCCATGGCACCTTCATCGAGCATTGATGCGAGACTGAGGCCGGGTTCGTAGTAGTATCTCCATTCCTCACCCGGGCGCGGCAGTTCAATCGGTTCCTTTGCGTCTGGATCCGGATCCCGCCAGTAGAACTTAAGCAGATCAGATTGGAAGAAGGCGAACGAGCCGACGTGCAACGTACATGGGTGGCCACCGATTGAAACAAGGCGGTGGGCCTGCAACTTCGCTTTTGCCTTGTCGCCCGATGATGGTACAGACGATCGCCCTTTGCTTTCAAAGGCGTACCACTTTCCAGCGTTGTTTTCGCCAACAAGATCGGGGCGCGATCTGCCAAGGATTGTGGGGTTAAGCTGAGGGCGAAAAACGTCGAGGTGAAGCAGCGACGGTGTGTTCAATATCCGTGATGAGAACAGCTTGCAAAGTGTCATTCCCAGGAAGTAGCTGACCATTCCCTTCTCAGTAGGGTCCAGCGCAGCAAAGGCATCAGTGCGTTGAAGATGCCGGTGCCAATTCTGCTCAACGGCCATGCGGATCAGGGACAACCGGAATATTGCCTCGTGGAACGACGTCGGCCCATGCTGAAATACGTGGTAGGTGCTTGGGCGGCCAATAGTTATCGCCGCCCAGAGTAGTTCATCCCATGATGTGCTGAGAGTTCCGGTGCGTGCCAAATTGTATGCGCTGGGAAAAGATCGGCTCTGATATTCGATCAGGAGCGTCACTCCGCTGCCTCCAGTTCGCGCGCGCCTGCCGGCGCCAGCGCTTCGGCCAGCAGCGCGTCGAGAAGGCGGCGGCGGGTGCCGGCGGTAGCACTGAGGCTCGCCTCAAGCCGGTCGCAAAGCGCCAACAGCGCATCAACCTTGGCGACGATGCGATGTTGTTCAGCGAGGGGTGGGAGCGGAATTGGAAGGTCTCTCAAAATCCCGAGGTTGAGCCCCTTGTACGCGATCCCACGGAGATTGTTCTGGATATGATCCCAGAAGTACGGGGACAGCATCAGGTAGACCATGAACGGTCCTGGTATTGCGTCAGCAATAGGAACCACGGCGACTTCTCTCGCAACATTGAACCCGCTCAAATCGGGCGGAACGAGTGCCACGCCACCGAGGGTTCCACGAATATTAATGACAACTTCGCCACCCGAAAGGCGCGTCCGGGCATATTCAGCCTCGATCGTTTCACGAACTTTCCGAACGCCTGAAAGGTCGACATAACCTGCACGCACGTCACTACACCTCAGTGTAGGAATGCCGCCGGACTTGGGTTCGTCACCAAGCTTGATCACTCCGTAAGAAATCTCTCGGTTCTCATCGAGAACATTCTGCACTTTCGTCCACACCCAGCCCTTCGGACAATCGAAAGGGGCATCGGCTAAAGTGATATTATCTGACTTGGTTTTCTTTCCGCGGGCCTTTTTAGCGCCAGGATGCAGACTAACAAGCAGTTCCGACGCCGGATTGTCGTTCGGGTCCTGTGGCACGAGCTTTCCGCGCATGGCGAGGTTGAGGATGGTTTGGCGGAGGTGCTTGATCTGGTCGGGGCGCGTTGTTAGCGCTGGCAGCGCGTCAAGGGCGAAGCGGGCGTCGGCCCGGAAGCTTTCGGGACCAGGCGCGTTGAGGCGGGCGAGGCTCGCCGCCGCCAGCCGGTCGCGTGACCTCTCGCGGCTTGCACGCGCCGCCTCCAGCTGGTCGCACAGACCCATCAGTTCATCGACCTTGGCGACGATCCGATTCTGCTCGGCGAGCGGTGGAAGGGGAAAGGGAATTGCGGCGACGATCTTGCCCGAAACTTCCTTGAATGTGGTGCCCGGAGCTTTGGCGTCAATCTCGGGCGCAAATGCCTTCATCGCAGTTGCGATGAAGCGCGAACAATCCGGGACGTAGGGAACGATCGACTTGAATCCCTGGTTGGTCGAAATCGCATTTGCGGCGATAGCGACATAGCCGATCGGTGCCCGGCTGGTGAACAGCACCGTGCCCTTCGGCATTACGGTTGCCGATGAAGCCCGCGATCCCTTTTCTGATAGGTCTCGGGAACCTCGCGAGATGTAGAGGTTTGAATATCCGCCAAGATCGGCAGGCGTAAGCCATGGCACGCCCTCGCCCGGTTCGGTAAAGTTGTCGGAGTCGGCGGCCGATGGCGTTCCACCGCCAACGATTGCGCCAACTGCATCAAGCCTCAGCCATCTCCATGTCACCGGGATCGCGAAAGGCTCGTTGAGGTCGTTGCCGTTATCAAAGTCACGCGGCTTGCGAAGCTCTCCGGCCTTCACCAGCCGCGCCTTCTCCTTCGCGATCCGCTTCAGCAGGTCCGATGCCGATTCTTCGCCCGCCTCCTGCGGCACCAGCTTGCCGCGCACCGCCAGATCGAGAATGAAGCGGCGTAGCCGCACAATTGCGTCGGGCGCGTCGGCAATCTGCTCGTAATGATTCAGCAGGCGTTCCGCATTCATCGGGCCAGCGCCTCGGCGAGGATCGCCTTCAACTGGTCGCGATAAGCCGCCGTCTCGGCTTCGGCGCGGGCGAGGTTCGCCAGCAGCGTTTCGGGGTCGCCGTGGTCATCCGCCACTGTATGCGGATTCTTGATGTCGAGATTAAAGCCGCGCGCCTTCACCTCTTGCGCCGTCACGCGCCACGCCTGCGGCGTTTCCTCGCGGCCCTTGCGCTCCTTGCCGCCCCACCAGTCGATGCAGCCCTGGAAATGCTCCAACCGGATCGGCTTGGTCATAGAATAGGCCTTCTGGCCGTTGGGCACGCGATGCTCGTAGAACCAGATGTCCTTGGTCGGTGCGCCCTTCTCGAAAAACAAAAGGTTGGTGCCGATTGAGGCATAGGGCTTGAACACGGAATTGGGCAAGCGGACGATCGTGTGGAGATTACATTCCTCCATCAGATGCTCCTTCAGTCGTGTCTTCACGCCCTCACCGAACAGCGTGCCATCGGGCAGCACCACCGCGGCGCGACCGTCGGTCTTCAGCAGCCGCACAATAAGCGCGAGGAACAGATCGGCGGTTTCCTTCGTGCGGAAGGTCGGAAAGTTATTCTCGATGCCGTCCTCCTCACGTCCGCCGAAGGGCGGATTGGTGACGACGATATCAACTCGCTCTTCCTTCCTCCACGAAATGAGCGGGCGGGCCAACGTGTTGTCGTGGCGCACAAAGCTTGGGTCCTCGATCTCGTGCAACAACATGTTGGTGACGCAGAGCATGTGCGGAAGCTGCTTTTTCTCCACCGCGCGAAGTGCGCTTTGCATCGCTTCGCGCTGTTTGGGAGTGCGGATGTAGTTCTTCTCCATGTGCCGGATAGCACAGGTAAGAAAACCGCCGGTGCCGCAAGCGGGATCGAACAGAGTTTCACCAGGTTTCGGGTCAATACGGTCGACCATGAAGGCGGTGACCGCGCGTGGCGTGTAATATTCGCCTGCATTGCCGGCCGATTGCAAGTCGTTGAGCAACTGCTCGTAAAACTCGCCAAAGTGACGCCGCTCATCGAGATTGTTGAAATCGACCTCGTTGATCTTGTTCACCACCTGCCGGATGAGATGGCCGGATTTCATGTAGTTATAGGCATCCTCGAACACATCGCGCACCACGCGGCGCCGGTCGCCGGGCTTTCCAGTGAGCTGCAACCCCTTCAAAGCGGGGAACAGTTCATCATTGATGAAATCAAGCATGGCTTGCCCCGTAACGCCTTCCGGATCCGCCGCCCAGCTGCGCCACTGGAGATTTTCCGGGATCGGCGAGTGGTAGCCATCCTTGGTCAGTTCGAGTTCCTGGTCCTGATCGTCGATGATCTTGAGGAAGAACATCCAGCATAACTGGCTGATGCGCTGTGCATCGCCATCGACACCGACGTCCTGGCGCATGATGTCCTGAATGGATTTGATGGTGGTTCGGACGATCATGGTTTAAGCGGTCTCCTGATAGAGGGCGTCTTGCAATTCGTGGACAGCTTTCTCGAAACCGTCCTTACCGCCGAATGCCTTGATAAGTTGCACGACGCTGCCCATTGCGGTGAAAGGCGTTACCTTCAGCACATTCGCGTCGTCGAGATTGAGCACGCCCTCGTCGCGATATTTTTCAAGCAGTGCGTTAAGGACGGCGCGGGCTCGCGCGTTGTATTTCGTGAAAACATCGCGCTTTTTGACGTTCTCGGCCCGCTCACGGCGTGTCAAAGGTTTCTTATCGAAGGCGACGTGGCAGATCAGATCGAAGGGATCGAGGTTCTTGCCCAGTTCATCCGCAATGGCATCGAGCGCCAGACCCTCGGCTTCCAGTCCGTCAATGATTGCCTGTTTGCGGTCAGCAGATTTCCAGCGCCTGAGGAAATCGTCGAGACTAGCGAAACGCTTCTTCAACGCCGTCTTAGTGAAACCGCGCAAGCTTTCGGTGACGAGCTTGCCGTTCTCGTCGAGATATTCGACGCGCTCGGCGACGATGCGGGCACCGACGCCGTCCACATAAATCTTGCGCGCCTGGTTGCCCGGCGGCAGCGGAAAACCCTGATCAATTATGGTTTCGCCATCGCCCGATTCGTAAGGCGCTTGATTACCTTCACCAAAATCAACGACGGCATCATCGGGCGGCGTAATCGGATCGTCTTCGCTGGGTTCATAAATCTGCACCGGGTCGCCATCGAACTGCGGATCGGCGAAATGAGAGGTCGCGCCGCGAAAGTCGATCAGCGTGAAGTAGAATTTCTTGGTGTCCTCGTGAACGCGGGTGCCACGCCCGACGATCTGCTTGAATTCGGTCATCGAATCCACCGTGCGGTCGAGCACGATCAACCGACAGGTCTGCGCATCAACCCCGGTGGACAAAAGCCGCGAGGTTGTGACGAGAACCGGATATTTCGATTCCGGGTCGAGGAAATTGCCGAGTTGGTCCTGGCCATCCTTGTCGCTACCGGTGATCCGCATGACGTATCGGTGGTTCTCGTCGCAAAGATCCTTATTCTCGTTGATGAGCGCCTGTCGCATACGCGCTGCGTGCTCCTGGTCAACGCAGAACACTATGGTTTTCTGGAAGCGGTCGCCGCTTTCCTTTAGAAATTCGGTGACCTTCTTGGCGGTAAGCAGGGTGCGGTCGTCAAGAACCAGCGTCCGGTCGAAATCCTTGGCGTTATAGATGCGATCCTCCACTTCGTTGCCGTCTCGGTCGAGTTGCCCAAGTTCCGGGCGATAGCCCTCTACGTCGCGATCGATGTGGACCTTGATGACCTTGTAGGGCGCAAGGAAGCCGTCGCTGATGCCTTGGCGCAATGAATAGGTGAAGATTGGCTCGCCGAAATAATCGGCGTTGGAAACGTATTCCGTTTCCTTCGGCGTGGCAGTTAGGCCGATCTGCGTTGCACCGGAAAAGTGGGTGAGGATTTCGCGCCAAGCGGAATCCTCCGCCGCGCTGCCGCGATGGCATTCGTCGATAACGATCAGATCGAAGAAGCCGGGCGAGAACTCCTTGTAGAGCTTCTGGCGCTCCTCCGGCCCAGTGATCGCCTGATAGAGCCCGAGATACACCTCGAAGGCGGTGTCGATGCGCCGCTTTCGGTCGAGTGCCAGCGTCAGATCGACGGTTGTGCCGTCCTGCCGTTCGATGGTCTTAGCGTTCGTCGAAAGCTTCGCCATCGCTGCGCCGAACGGGCGGAAATCGTTGACCATCGTCTGATCGATCAGCACGTTGCGGTCGGCTAGGAACAGGATGCGCTTCTTGCGACCCGCCTTCCACAAGCGCCAGATGATTTGAAACGCCGTGTAGGTCTTGCCCGTCCCCGTCGCCATGACGAGCAGCACGCGGTCACGGCCTTTGGCGATGGCCTCGATCGCGGCGTTGACGGCGTTTACCTGATAATAGCGGGGGGCCTTGCCGCTGCCGTCGTCGAAATAATCCTGAAGCACGATCTGTTCCGCTTCCGGGTTGAGACCCTTCCAGGCGCGATAGCGCACCCACAGATCGGCGGGTGAAGGGAAAGCATCGAGACCGAGGTTCGCTTCCTTGGTATCGCTCTGCCCCGAGCGGTCGTGAAAGACGAAGCCATCGCCGTTTGAGGAGAAGACGAAAGGGATGTCTAGTGTCGCGGCGTAGTCAAGGCCCTGCTGGATGCCATCGCCGACGCTGTGATTGTTGTCCTTCGCTTCGATCAGAGCGATCGGGATATTCGGCTTATAGTAGAGAACGAAGTCGGCCTTCTTGGCCTTGCCGCGCGTCACCAGCTTGCCGCGCACGATAATGCGGCCCTTGGTGAAATAGACCTCCTCCCGAACCTGCAACATCTCGTCCCATCCAGCGTGCTTGACGGCAGGCAAGATGAATTTCGTGCAGATGTCGCGTTCAGTGAGGCTTCGTTTGTCCATCAACTGATGTTCCCCCACCCTTGGCTCTATGAGGTAAGCTCATTCCGATCAAGGGTGCAGTTCAACACATCGGCTAGTGAGCCGTTTAAAAGCCCACGTTTTGTGGGGACCGTGGGAATTCGCACAACCTCCACTTGGCCGTTGAAGCCCGCCTCGGCTTCCGCTAAGAAGCCGTGGCTGGCCGGTTCACTGGCTGGTTCGTTTTCCGGATTTCGATCCTGAAGGCACCCGTAGCTCAGCTGGATAGAGCGCTGCCCTCCGAAGGCAGAGGTCACAGGTTCGAATCCTGTCGGGTGCGCCAAGGGCACATTCCACCACGCAAGCACCGAAAATTGCCGCCAATCGCCGCCGGAACTACGCCCGTGCGAAGAGCGGGAAATAGCCAGAAGGCGAAAAAAGCCTAGTAATGGCGGTGATCGGCGGTGAAAAAGTCCGAATCGCTTACGGTCGAATGGCGTATTTGGACCTCATGGCAGAGCTCGCATATTCGTCGTTGGATGACCGCTATGCGCCGCGTGTCCGTCGTTGATTGCCCTTCTGCCACTTCCCGAAAGCGGTCATTCACGCGCCAGTGGCGGCAGAACAGCTAGGATAAGCGCAATCGCCTAGCTCCATGACGACACCGGCATTGATTACGGTGTCGTAGCCAGATAGCGCTGACATTAGTTGTCTAAACGAACGATTCGACTTGTCCATTTCCCCGGCTTGTCTCTCACTATTCGCAACGCGAAGTAGTCGCAGGCGTGGTCCCGGGTGGCGGACGATTTGCCTTGGAACTTCACTATCTTAGACCGAAAATCCGAACGGCAACTATCGACGGAAAGGCGGCAACGAAAATGCTCGGTGAGGACTGGCACGGTCATACCACAGTCTCATCGCGGACATGCGGGGCGCCATTTATCTCAACGAAGTGCCTGATGAACCAAAGGTTCTCCAGGCTGAAGGCAAGATCGGGTTAAGCTATCCGTTGGGAGATTCGGGTGTATTGGAAGGCGACACGTGCCGTCTACACCCGCCTTGGAAAATAGCGGCGTCTGCATTTTCGGTCGCTAGCCTGAGCGTGATCACGGGCCACATCTTGGATGCGCCCTCGAAGCCTCATTGCTGGACCTTGAGGCGCTCGGCTGGGAGAACATCTTCCGTCGTCTCGCAATGCTGCGTGCGCGCTTGGCCGGAAATCTGATCAGGATCGGCACCGACATCGTGACGTCGCAGCGTGAGGCCGCCGGTATCATCTCCTTCAGGTCATCGGATGCCGAGGCGCTGGCGGCGCTGCTTCGAATGCGCAGCGTCCGTGTCGAGGCGCGCAACGGGCTCGTGCGCGTCTCACCCCATTTCCACAACCGCGAAAGCGAGATCGATAGCTTCTGCGAAATTTCTAGCAGCTTGTCGAGGATACCGAGCGCTCTGACCGATGGTGGGCGCTATGAAACTCAATCCGAGAGCACGAAGATTCTCACTTTGGCATTGCCGACGAAATTTTTCGCGGATGGCTGCCTGGAGTGCTCCTCCAGCTCGCCCGATCAATGCGATCCGAGCATGATTAGGTTGTTCTCGCTGTCGCGGAAAAGGGCGTAGGTGGCGCCTGGCTCCCAAGGTGCCGGCGACGGCGGGTGCGTGAACTCCACGCCGCGCTCTGTCAGCCGTTCATAGGCCGCCCCGACATCGGGTGTAATTAGAATTGCACTCGGCGTCTCGCCGGGCGTGTCGTCGGGCCGCTCTGTGAAAAGCAGATGGGTGGGCGACTCCCCGACGGCCAGCTCGATCCAGCGGAGACCGTCCCGATAGGGAGCATCCGTCGCGACCTTAAGCCCTACCTTGTCGCGATAGAATGCGATCGCGCGATCCTGGTCGCGCACTGGCAGATGGGCGAATTTTACATGGCTGAACATATGATTCTCCTTGGTCCCGCCCGGTCCTCCTCACCCCTCCATTGAACGATGAAGAACGATGAACGCTCTCGCTGCATCGCCTACCCGGCGCCACGGCCAAGACGGTGAGATCGCCGACGTCGAGGACACGGTCGCCGCCGGCTCAGACATTCCAGGGAAGCCTCCCGGAAGCACTGAGTCACAAACCACGTAAACCATCTCTTCCGAAGCCCGCGCCCACACGTCACGTGCCTGAAACCCGGAACTGTGGATCGGCGCGGTCGCGTCGGCCGTTTGCCTGCGCCAACGGTCGGCGCGATCTTTATTGTCGCTTCTTTCTTCAGCCCATCTTGGCAATGACCTTTGCCATATCGTTGGCGTCGAACGCCCTTAGGGTCTGCGTTCGGACGTTGCCGAGCGAAGCTATTGATAAGCTGAGCGCGGTCGCGGCTATATCATCGTCCGCTTCGGCAATCGCGACCACGTCGTGCTGACCGAGCGTCCAGTAAAGCGAATGCACTTTGACCCCGCTTTTGGCCGCCATCTCCTTGAATGCTTCAGCACGCTTTACGGTGTCCTTGACTGTCTTTGCCCCCTGATCCGTGAAGTTGGTGAGCAGCACATAGTAAGCCATATTATCCTCCCATAGACAGGGAGGCATGCGGGCGCTTCGGCGACCGCCGTATCTCCCGCCTCAAAGCATAGCACGTCACGCGAACTGCGTCCCATTGCTAAGGCCGATTGCAAGAATGGCTCCCTTATGACGCCTTGGCTCGGGAACAGTGGGCGGAAGGCCCTAGCAGGCCGTTGAAGAAGGATCACGTTTGGCCTGGAGGATGGCCTCGTCGCCATTGTGATGCGAATGTGATCTCGATCGAGCCGTGGTCCAGCAGTTCGGCGAAGCCACCCTGCGACGTCGTCCAACTCCTCGCAGCCGGCCCAAGTGTAGGAAGACCGACGAGGGACTGTAGCTGAGATCGACGGCCACTTGGAGGACAAGACTTACAGCACGCTTTCGCCACCAGCCAGAACGATTGTCATAGCGGTGTCTGTCGCTGTCCTGAGTCCAGAAGCTCGAGTCTCGATTTTCGGGCAACAATCTTCGCCCAATGTGTGGACGGGTTCATGTAAAGCGCTCTATCGCAGAGATGGTGGCGAAGTTTTCCTTCGCTGATCCGGACAAGGTCGACCGGCTGTCGAACCAGTTTCCGGTCTAGAACGGCGCACCCCGGCTGACATATCCGATGATCGTTGTCGATGAGTTGGTGCGCGGTACGACCATGTTTGTGTCGGCGCGGTGGGGTCTGATCCCGTATTGGGCGAAGGACCCGAAAGGTGGCGCACAGCCGAATCAACGCCAAGAGCGAGACTTTGAAGACCGAGTGGTGCCGCGCGAAGGCGGCGACTGGCAGGTGTCAAACGTGCGGTGCCGTGCCAATCGGCAGCTTTGCCCATTCCAAGATTGCGGGTCCCTGATATATTACTCTGACCATCTCGTTCGCAGGATCCGTTTTGCGCATATGCAGCCGGCAACTCGAGCGAGAGCGTAAGCTTCCCGCCGACGCGCCGAACCTCGGAGGTGTTATGCTAGTACTGGTTTTCGGCCTCGTGATCTTCTTCGGAATCCATTCTGTTCGGATCGCCGCCGGCAGCTTTCGTGATCAGCAAATCGCCACAAACGAGCGGCGCTGGAAGGGACTTTATTCGCTCCTATCGATCATCGGCTTCGTGCTGATCGTCTGGGGCTGGAGTCTTTATCGCCCCAATGCGCCTGAGATCTACGAGCCGCCCTCTTGGGGCCGCCATGTCGCGTCGGTGTTGGTGCTCGCCGCATTCGTCTTTCTGGCAGCCGCTTACTTGCCCACCGGTTCAATCAAGCATCGGCTGAAGCACCCGATGCTGGTGGGCATCATCCTTTGGGCCATCGGCCACCTCCTGGCCAATGGCGACCTTGCCTCGCTCCTAGTCTTCGGAGCATTTCTGGTTTACGCGATTGTCGATCTCATTGCCGTCATTCCACGCGGCGATCCGGCACCCGCGGTCGTGCGACCGCGTAGCGACCTGATTGCTGTGGGCATCGGCTTGGTGGCTTTCGCATTGTTCGGGCTCTGGCTGCACGGCTGGCTGTTCGGAGTCTCGCCCTTCGCTTGAACGTCCGCAGCGACGGCGCGCCTTCGAGGATGTCCTGGCGAATCCCACCAGTTGCCGCGGATCGAGCGCTGTCGCCGGCCTCGGCATTTCGCTGCTGCCTACCTTCTTCGTCCACTACCAGCTTGTAGACGGGGCCCTCACCCGAATCGACATTGGTGTAGAGGCCGAAGGCGCGGAGCTGTTCATCGCTTATCCGCGTGAGCGCAGTGCGTCAGCCAAGGTGCTCGCGCTCATCGAAAGTCTGCGGCGAAGCTTCGGCGATCCGCCTTATTGGGACCGAGCGTCCGACCAATCGCCGAGTCGCAACACGCGTCCGCCTTTTGAAGCTTAGAAGAACCGTCACCGTCGCGCCGGAATGTGCCGCCGGCAATCTTGAATTGATGAGCCGCGTGTGCATTCCGTATCACCAACAAGCGTTTGCGGCGGAAGAGCTATGGTCGCGAAACTAGTACAGCCAGTCCTTCGAAGCTCATATCGGGCGTTCTGCGGCTCAGGTGTTTGAACCAGCGGAACGCACCATTTCGTGACGTTCACGACAATAAGCGACAAGGTCGCCGTTCGCACGCATCGCGGCCGTCCGAATGTCCGCTATCGTTTTTCGGACACCAGAAGTTGCCGGTCTGCTTCCGGCCTCGGTCCTGCCGGACGGCAAGGCGCCCACAAGCGGTCGTCAAGTATGCCCCATAGCTCCATCTGCAACCTTGTGAGAACACGCTAGCCGGCGTTCGACCAACCGGCGGCGGCGGGCGGCCTGAAATGTGCAGATCGAGAGACAGTCGCCCATCACGTTTCCCTTCCACTCTGCCATGGTCTGGAACCCAATCCGCCTCGAATGACTTGTTTGTCGATAGCTCTCGAAGGGAGGAACCATTGTCCGCACCTGAGGAAATGGATGTCGTCCTCGAAAAGCTGCCTTTGAGGATCGGCGCCTACGTGCCCGACGATTTGCTGGAGGACTGGTTCGCGCCGGGAACGGGCATGAACCCGGTCAGCAAGGAAGCGCTGGCGGCCGCCAAGACTTACGGATGGCGCTTCGAATGCGAGTTCAAGCATTACCCCGAACGGATGGAGGGCGTGTTCTGGAAGTGGGTGCCGGCGATCTGATCCGCGCAATTTGCATCGGCCCCTTGACGCTTCAGTGATGAGGTTGCCGCGAAGCGTGATCGCTGTCTTGATCGCCTCAGCCGCCGCCGATCGGCGTCGTCACCTTTCCGGTTCCGCCGCATTCGGGGCAGGTGCGGCCGTCGATCATACCCGTCCCGGCGCAGCGGTGACACATATGCTCGCCGGCACCGGGAATGCCTGTCGCGTCGGGATTGGCTTCGCCAAATTGTTCGGGTTTGCCTTGCAGCTGCTTTCTCAACTGGGCGACCACGGTTTCGTCGACTTCAAGCGACGTGCTGCTGTCATCGGGCAGACCTTCGCCGGATTGGCCTATGGTTTCGTTGCGCGGCCGGTCGTTGGTGCCTGTCGTTATCTCTGGTTTCTGAGCCATTGCAGTACTCTTTGCAAATTGCAGGTGCAGCTCTCAGCTCCTGCGGTTCGAACGCCTCAGCTCCGCAGAGGTTCCGGGTGGCAATCGTCGCCGGCAGGCTTGGACGGAAGGGGCGACAGCCAAGCGCATCCAGGCTGAAACGGCACGAGGCCGAGGAGGCGCTCAAGCAGGATTCCCATCAATGGCGCCGCGCCGCCTTTGCGCCAGCGCTACGACAGCCGCTCCGACCGCACTTTCACGTCATCGCTTAGCTGCCGCACGACCTCGGCGGTCTTGCGGATATCGGCTTCGTCGAGAGCGACGCCCATGGTCGAGGCGATCGCCAAGAGCTGAGCGTTCAGCTCGCCATAGCGCGCGGCGCCTTTGCGCGTCAGCTGCACAAGCTTCGAGCGCCGGTGTTTTGGATTGTCGATGAATTCGACCAGCCCCTCGGCCGCAAGCTCATCCGCCAGCCGCTGCATGCGCTGACGGCTGGTGGGCCGCATCTGGGCGATCTGCGGCACGGTGAGCGGGCCAAGCAGCGCCAGGCTTCGCATGAAGCCGAACGCACCGCCGCCCCAACTGGTGATGAGCCCGGTCTTCTGGCCGAGAGCCCGTATTCTGAAGAAGCACTGGGCCACTTCGAGCATCAGCTCGGTGATCGCCTCGGCCTTGCCGTCAACGATGGGGTCCGTCCTTGGGCCCGCCCCGGTCCCGTGTCGTGCCGACGCCATCGCCTTCTTTCCCCTTTTCCGTGCCAAGTTCTGCGATTGACACTGCAGTTGTCAACTTTTAGAATGACACCTTAGTTGTCGTTTCTAGGCGGCTGTAGGGCTTCATGGCCCTCCAGCATCTGCGGGAGCAGACATGGACCAGGCTGGGCAAACCGACAGCGGAACCGCGGGTGTCATCGCGAGACCGCCGCTGCTCTTTCTCGCTGCTTTCCTGATTGGCTTCGTGCTGGATCGCCTGCTGCGCTTGCCGTTCCCCAGGAATGACCTGGTCACCTGGATCATCGGCGGCTCGCTGATCCTGATCGGTTTTGCGCTGTTCGCCGCGGGCATCCGCAACTTCATGCGCGCGGAGACGCCGGTGCCGACGAATGAGCCGACGCGCGTGCTGGTGACGACCGGCGTCCACGGATGGACGCGCAATCCGATCTACCTCGGCATGTTCCTCATCTATGGCGGCATCGGCGTGGCCGCGCAGAATATGTGGATCCTTGTCCTGACGCTGCCGCTTGCAATCCTGATCCGCTACGGCGTCGTCGCCCGCGAGGAGGCCTACCTCGAGCGGCGCTTCGGCGATGCCTATCGCCACTACAGGCAACGCGTGCGGCGGTGGCTCTGAGAGTCGCAGGAATCCTGATGTGTGACGCCTGATCCCAAAGTCTCGTCGAGTTGGTACTATTTTGTCGGCTGACGACGATCCAGAACCAACGCTACAGGGTATCAAATG
>NZ_RZSW01000300.1:0-7558 GCF_003997375.1 Mesorhizobium sp. M5C.F.Ca.IN.020.29.1.1
GGCTGGTGACAAATTCGATGGCGCGGCCGATGGCCGCGCCATCGAATTTGTCACCAGCCTTCTCAATCCGGCGCATTTTGCACTTCACCTGGAGTTCTGAGTATGGACACGGCCGAGGCGATCGACCGGGCGATGGGCGCGCTTATCGGCGGTGCGCTGGGCGATGCGCTCGGCATGCCGACGCAGTTGTTGTCGCCGGCCCGCATCGCCGAGCTCTACGGCCACGTCGAGGATTTCGTCGCGCCCGTCGCCGACCATCCAGTGTCGAAAGGCCTGGCCGCCGGCACTGTTACCGACGACACCGAACAGGCGCTGCTGCTCGGCCGTATCCTGGTTGTTTCAGGCGATGGCTTCGATCATACGCGCTGGGTCAATGCGCTGCTCGACTGGGAGCGCGAGGTCAAGGCGCGCGGCAGCTACGATCTGCTCGGACCGTCGACCAAGCGCGCCATCGACGCCATCAATGGCGGCGTGCCGGCCGAGGAAGCGGGAAGTGGCGGCGACACCAATGGCGCCGCCATGCGGATCGCGCCGGTCGGCATCATGATGCCGCCGGAGCCGCTCGACGCGCTGGTCGCCAAGGTCGCCGAAACCTGCCGCGCCACGCACAACACCTCGATCGCCATTGCTTCGG
Organism: Mesorhizobium sp. M5C.F.Ca.IN.020.29.1.1; assembly: GCF_003997375.1. Lineage (NCBI taxonomy): Bacteria > Pseudomonadati > Pseudomonadota > Alphaproteobacteria > Hyphomicrobiales > Phyllobacteriaceae > Mesorhizobium > Mesorhizobium sp. M5C.F.Ca.IN.020.29.1.1. Next base: position 635 of record NZ_RZSW01000300.1, read on the forward strand.
CCGCAGCCGTCGCTGCCGCCGTCAGCCGCGGCGTTGCCGGCGGCGACTGGCGTGCCGCCGCAGATCGTGCCGTCGTGGCGGCCAAGCGCGGCGCAGAACTCGGTCACTGGATCACTGGCGGCGACATTGCCGCGCGTATCGACTGGGCGAGGAGCCTCGTTCGCGGCAAGGCTGTCACGGAGGCGATCCGGCTGATTGTCGATCTGGTCGGGACCGGGGTCGCCAGCCAGGAATCGATTCCGGCGGCCTTCGCGGTGCTGGAAATCGCCGGCGGCGATCCCTGGCTGGCGGCCGTCATCAGCGCCAATCTCGGCGGCGACACCGACACGATCGGCGCCATTGCCGCCGGCATGGCAGGCGCCTGCGCCGGCTTTTCCCGATTGCCGCAGGAACACATCAACCGGCTCAAAGGCCTCGACATTGCGCAGGTGCGCGCGCTCGCCGCCGACCTGGTCGCGGCGCGGATGGCGAAAAGCATTTCAGGCAAGGACGCGGCGGCATGAGCGGGCGTCTCGTCCATATCGGCAGCGCGGTGGTCGACTATGTCTACCGCATCGACGCCTTGCCGACGCCCGGCACCGAGAAAACCGCATCGAGCTTTGCCCAGGTCGCCGGCGGCGGCTTCAACATGATGGTCGCGGCCAGCCGCACCGGGATGAAAGTGGCGTTCGGCGGCCAACTCGGCAGCGGACCGAATGGTGACTTCCTGCGTGCCGCCCTCGCGGCGGAAGGCATCGCAACGCTGACGCCGGCATCCACCATGATGGACAGCGGCAATTGCGTCGCCATGATCAGCGGCGACGCCGAGCGCACCTTCGTGTCATGGCCTGGTGCCGAGAGTGTTCTCAGCCTCGGCATGATGGCGCCCGTCCGGGTTGCGCCGGGGGATTGGGTGTTCGCCTCCGGCTACACGCTGAGCTATATCGGCAGCCGCGATGCGCTGGCCGACTGGATCGAGGCGCTGCCGGCGGAAATTTCCTTCGTCTTCGATCCGACGCCTGTTATATCAGACATCCCGCGCACCATTCTCGACCGGGTGCTGGCGCGCACGAGCTGGCTGAGCTGCAACATCGTAGAAGCGGCCGAGATCGCCGGCCCCGGCGATGTCGAGGTTATTGCTGCCCGGCTTCTTTCCAATCACAGTCCGAGCGCCGAGGGGGTCGTCATCCGCGCCGGGGCAAAAGGCTGCTTCGTGCGGCTGGGTGACGGCATCGCGCAGGCCGTGCCCGGTTTTAAGGTCGCCGCCGTCGATACCAACGGCGCCGGCGACACCCATATCGGCGCCTTCGTCAGCGCGCTCTCGCGCGGCGTGCCGCCCTTCGAAGCGGCGCGCTACGCCAATGCGGCGGCGGCGCTCTCGGTCACCCGCCATGGCGGATCATCGGCGCCGACCGACCAGGAGATCCAGACATTCCTCAGCGATGACGATCGATCCGTGCACGGCCGGAAGCAAGAGGCCCATTTGTGACAGCCTAAATGACGCAACAAGCCCGCCAACCGGGCAGAACAATGAGAGGAACGAACATGCGCATGCCAAAACTGACTGCTTTTCTGACGGCGACTGCCGTCTTCACCTCCGCGCTGACGCTGGCCGCCACTGCCGCCGAAGTGCATGTGCTCAACTGGAAGGGCTACGGGGCCGACGAGCCCTGGGCCATCGCGGCCTTCGAGAAGGCGACCGGCAACAAGGTCGTCAACGACTTCTTCAATTCCGAACAGGAAATGCTGACCAAGCTGAGGACCAATCCCGGCCTCTACGACGTCGTCATGATCAACGCAGCCTTCAACGACCAGGCGATGGCGGAAAAGCTGATCCAGCCGATCGACGTCGCCAATATTCCCAATTACGCCGACATCAGCCCGGACAAGGCGGGATCGCCGATGCTCGTTCGTGACGGCAAGGTCTATGGCGTGCCATGGGTGTGGGGTTTGACCGCGCTCGCCATCAACGAGAAGTCATTCGAGACGCCGCCGACCAGCATCACCGAAATGTGGAACGAGGCCCATAAGGGCCGCGTGGTCATTCGCGACGACGCGGTCGAAGCGGTTCAGTTCGGCGCCATCGCCACCGGCCAGAACATCAACGACATCAAGGACATGGAAGCTGTCAAGGCGAAGCTGACCTCGCTGATGCCGCAGATCAAGACATTCTGGAGCTCGGAGAACGATTGGAACCAGATGGTCGCCTCCAACCAGATCGACATCGGCACCTACTGGAGCGGTTCGGCCGACCGCGCCAAGACGCATTTCAAGCTGCCGGTCTCGCTGGTCATTCCAAGGGAAGGCGCCGTCGCCTGGCTCGACGCCTTTTCCATTCCGGTCGGCTCCAAGAATGTCGCCGGCGCCGAGGCGTTCATCAACTACATGATCGATCCCGGCTTCTACGTTGAATGGGTCACCAAGGTCGGCGCGCCGGTCTCGGCCAACACCAAGGCGGTTGCAGCGCTTCCCGAAGATGCGTTCAACCGCAAGGTGATGGGCGATCCCGATGTCGCCAAGCGCATCCAGTTCCAGGCGCCGATCACCGATGCGCAGCGCGAGGCCTATCTGGCGCTGTGGCAAGAGCTCAAGGTCAACGTGAAGTAGCGGGCGGGCTTTCGGGGAGAGGCATATGGCGGACCAAGTCGCGACCGGTTCGAGGAGCGGATTGCGATCGGCTTTGCCCCTGCTTCTGCCCGCTTATCTGTGGCTGACGGTGGCGATCTTCCTGCCGCTGTCGGCCATGGTCTTCTTCTCCTCGATGACCGAGCTGCCGCTGTCGGGGAAGGCGTGGTCGTTCACGCTGGAGAACTACGCCACCTTCTTCTCAGAGCGGCTGTATTTGACGCTGCTGCTGGCGTCGCTCAGGCTCGGACTTGAGGTGACCCTGTGGTGCGTCGTCATCGGCTTTCCCGCAGCCTATGTGCTGGCCAAGGTGCTGAAAGGGCGCAGCCGCGAGGCGATCTTCCTGCTCGTCATCCTGCCGTTCTGGTCGAACGGGCTGGTGCGCATCTTCTCCTGGGCGATGGTGCTGCGCGAGGGCGGCATTCTCGACACCGCGCTCAACGCCGTGCTGCCGTTCAAGATCAACATCGACCTGATGTATTCGTATCCGGCCGTCGTCATCGGGCTGGTGCATTCCTACGTGCCCTACATGGTGCTGACCTGTTACCTCACGCTGCAGGCCATCGACGACTCGCTGATCGAGGCAGGGCGCTCGCTCGGCGCCTCAAGGCTGCAGATGCTGAGGCGGGTGATCATCCCGCTGTCCATGCCGGGGCTGGTGGCGGGCGCAGCGCTGATCTTCGTGCCCGTCGTCGGCTCCTTCATGGAGCCGCGTATCCTCGGCGGGCGCACCGGTACCTTCTACGGAACGGTCATCGAGGATCAGTTCGTCGCCGTCTTCAACTGGCCGCTGGGCGCAGCGCTGTCCTTCATCCTGCTGGCCGTCGTCCTGGTCATTCTTGCGCTGACATCGCCGGTGCTCAGGAGGGCCGCCTGATGGCGACGACCCGTATCCTCGAATGGCTTGGCCGGCTCTACATCTGGCTGCTGCTCGCCTTCCTCTATCTCCCGATCGTCATCATGGCGCTGATGTCGTTCAACGTCTCGCCCTTCTACCAATTGCCGTTCGAATGGACGACTGAATGGTATGCGTCGCTGTGGCAGAACGACCAGCTGATCTCCGCAACCTCGAACAGCTTAGAGATCGCCGTCATCACCACCATCCTTTGCACCGCGCTCGGCACGGCGGCGTCGCTGGCGTTCTATCGCTACGAATTTCGCGGCAAGAAATTCCTGCAAGCGCTACTGTTTCCGCCGATCGCCATTCCGTGGCTGATCACCGGCACGGCGATGCTGATCTTCTTCTTCGGCGTCGGCATCGGGCGTGGTCTGTTCGCGATCCTGCTCGGCCATGTGGCGCTGGCGCTGCCCTATGTCATCGTCGTCGTCTCGGCACGGCTGCAGACCTTTGCGCCGGAACTGGAAGAGGCGGCGCGATCGCTCGGCGCCAACCAGTGGCAGGTGACGCGGCGCGTGACCTTGCCCTGGATCATGCCGGGCGTCATCGCCGGCGGGCTGTTCGCCTTTGCCGTATCGTTCGACCAGTTCGTGGTGTCCTACTTCCTGTCGACGCCGGGTCAGACAACCTTGCCGGTCGAGATCTACGCCGCGATCCGCAAGGGTTTCACGCCCGAGATCAACGCGGTCTCGACGATCATCATCGTCGTCTCGATGGCGCTGATGCTGCTTACGGCTCGTTTCTTCAAATTCGGCGGAGAGAAATAATGACCGGCGTTCAGGTATCGAATTTGTCGCGCAATTTCGGGGCGCACAAGGCACTGGATGACGTCTCCATCGATTTTGCCGACGGTGGTTTCTATGCACTGCTTGGGCCCTCGGGCAGCGGCAAGACCACGCTGCTGCGGCAAATCGCGGGCTTCGATTTCCCCGACTCGGGCCGCATCGCGATCGGCGGCGAGAGCGTCGAGCGGGTGCCGGTCGAGAGGCGGCGTATCGGCATGGTGTTTCAGAACTATGCGCTGTTTCCAAATATGAGCGTGGCCGACAATGTTGCCTTCGGCCTGTCGGTGCGTGGCGAGGCCAAGGCAACTATTGCAAGCGAGGTGCAGCGCGCGCTCGATCTGGTACAACTCAGCAAACTCGGCGGCCGCCGGCCGCACCAGCTGTCCGGCGGTCAGCGCCAGCGGGTTGCGCTGGCCCGCGCCATCGTCACCAAGCCGCGTGTGCTTTTGCTCGACGAACCACTCGGCGCGCTCGACAAGGCGCTGCGGGTCGACATGCAGATCGAACTGAAGCGTATCCAGCGCGAGATCGGCATCACCACCATCTTCGTCACCCACGACCAGGAAGAAGCGCTCACGATGAGCGACCGCATCGGTATCCTGCGCGATGGCCAGCTGGTGCAGGAAGGGCCGCCGGAGGAGATCTACGACAGCCCGAAAAGCGAATTCGCCGCCACCTTCCTCGGCGACGCCAACATCTTTCGCGGCGAGACCACAGGCGTCGGTATCCGGCTGCCCGACGGCACGACGATCGCCGCCCGGGCAGGGGCGACGCTTGCCGCCGGCGCCAAGGCCAGCTGCGCGGTGCGGCCCGAACGCATCCGCATCGCCATCGATTCCGGAAGCGCGGACCAGGCCAATGGCAATGTGCTCCGTGGCCAAATTTCCAAGCGTATCTTCGCCGGCAACAACAGTACCTATTTCGTCGAACGCGACGGCCAGACGCTCAAGGTCATCGTGCAGAACACCGGCGCTGACAGGCTGGCGGAAGGCCAGGAGGTGCTGCTACGCTGGTCGCCGAAGAGTACGGTGCTGATCGCCGCGAACTGATCTTGCCAGGCGGACTGTAATCAGTGAGAGCATGGTCGGGCATAGTGAGGAAAGCGGAACACCCGATGACGCTTGAATTGATGGCGGGCGACCAGTCGATGCTGCAGGGCGAGCACGGCCCGGCCGTGGCCGCAGCGATGAAGGTCCTGGTCGCCTTTTCGAAGGCGGTCGGCGCGCGCAAGCTGCTGGATATTGCCGGTGCCCATATCGACGGCTGCCTCTATCACGGCCAGGCCGGTCTCGATTTCGTCGAGAGGCTGGTCGAGGGCGGTGGCAGCGTTCGGGTGCCCACCACATTGAATGTCGGTTCGTTCGACCTCGTCCATCCCGGCCTGGTGAAGATGCCGGCCGCCGAAGAAGTGCCGGCGCGGCGGCTGATGAAGGCGCATCTGGAGCTCGGCTGTCAGGCGACCTTCACCTGCGCGCCCTATCAGACGCGGTTCCGGCCGGCTTTCGGCGAGCAGATCGCCTGGGGCGAGTCCAACGCCATCGTCTTTGCCAATTCGGTGATTGGAGCGCGGACCAATCGCTATGGTGATTTCATCGATTTGTGCTGCGCGATGACCGGGCGGGCGCCGGCCTGGGGGCTGCATTTGAGCGAAAACCGGCGCGGCCAGATCCTGTTCGAGCTGACCGGTTCTTTCGAGCCTACCGACGCCCTGTTCGTTGGCGTCGGGCTGATCATCGGGCAGGCGAGTCGCGACCGCATCCCGGTGATATCGGGCCTGCCGCAGCCGCGCGAGGAGGACCAGCTGAAGGCGCTGGGTGCGGCGGCGGCAACGACGGGCGCGGTGGCACTGTTTCATGCGGTCGGCATCACGCCGGAAGCAAAGACGCTCGACGAGGCGTTTCGCGGCAAGGCGCCGGAGGAGACGATCCGGATCTCTCGCGCCGACATCGATCATGCTCTGGCCAGGCTGTCCAGCGTCCCCGACGGTGCGCCGCTTGCGGCCGTATCGCTCGGCACGCCGCATTTTTCCCATCACGAGTGGATGCGCCTGCTGCCGATGCTGCGCCATATCGCGCCGGGCAGGGGCATCCCGATCTATGTCAACACCGGGCGCGCGACGCTGACGCGGCTTCAGGACGAAGGCGAGCTGGAGAGTGTGAAGGCGTTCAACCTCATTCCAGTGACGGATACCTGCACCTATGTCACCACCATCATCGAGCGCCTCGACGGCGTGGTGATGACCAACTCCGGCAAATGGGCGCATTACGCCCCCGGCAATATCGGCGTCTCGGTGGCGTTCGGCGAGATGGAGGACTGCATCCGCTCGGCAGCGGTCGGGCACGTCGTGAGGGGTGCGCCATGAGTGAACAGGCAAGTCGAGCCCTGAAAAGTCGAGCCCTGAACAGAGTTGGCTGTTTCCAGCTTGCCGGCGAGGCACAAGGCTCGGCGCTGGTGCTGTCGCAAGCGCTCAGTTTCTGGGGCGGCCTGGACATCGAGACGGGCGACATCATCGACCGTTCGCATCCTGGTCTTGGCCAAAATGTCGCTGCCAAGATCCTGGTGATGGCTTCCGGGCGGGGATCTTCGTCCTCGTCCTCGGTTCTGGCCGAGGCGATCCGCAGGGGCACGGCGCCGGCC
>NZ_RZSW01000301.1:0-7545 GCF_003997375.1 Mesorhizobium sp. M5C.F.Ca.IN.020.29.1.1
TGCTGCTTCATCAACTCCATCTCAGTGGGAAGCTGATCGCCAGCATTGAAGACACCGCTCTCGATCTGAGACCGAATGATGTCCGCCAGCTGAATATGAAGTGGAGTTCTACCAGGCTGAATCATGCGTCTCCTCATGGCGAGTTTCTTGCTGGATTCTGCAACAATGGTGTAGCGTGTGCGCTTTTGAGGACCTTGGTGGATCGATCCGGCTTTGGTTGAAGAGATCGCCGATTTGTTGGAGGGGACGTTCCAGCCCTAGCCGCACCCCGCTTCTCGCGCAAGCCTGCCGACCTTGTTCTAGCATTCCGCACCAGTCTTCTCGGCGGCCGGTGGCTTCTCTCTCGCGCCGCACGACTCGCATCAAAAACTCTGTTCAGTTAACGGTCACGAGATGCGAAGCAAAAAACATGCCCGGCACAGCTAGGCTTAAATTACAAGCGGTTTGGGGTTCTTCATAGTTTTGCGGGTACACGTGTCGCATCCGAGGCGCCGAAAACGTCACGATGGCGACAGGCTGCCGGCCTCCGCTAGCCGAGGACATGCGCGGTCAGGATAGTCAGGGCGAACGGCTCCACGGAGCTTTGGCTGCCGTCTGGAGCGCGACCAACCGGCCTGATCCATCACTTCTGTTATGTCGGCAATGGTGTCATCCCTCCGAGATCGGACCAAACCATCAGGCTCGAAACGGTCTCGTTCGGCACGCAAAGCCCATAAACTTCCGCCTTCGCGCGATGCCGAAGTCGGCTCGTCGAACAGCAGGATATCAGGCCTGCGATGCAGCCGTTTTCGAGATACATCTTCTGCTGGTTGCCCCCGACAGCAGGCGGGCCGCTCTATCGGGTCTGCGAGCCCACCTCGCTATCAAGGCTCGGGTAGTTTGCGCGCGGACACGCCAACGTCATCGTGAATGCCACTCCATTTTTGCTGATGGGGTTGTCTAATCGCGGTGGGCACGTCAAGTATCTTTGCGCTCGGAAATGCGTTGGCCGGGTACACGGTTGTCTTCGCGGTCGACATCGGTCGCCGCATGATGGAGATTCGCGGGACGAGCCTTCAATGTGGATTAGCACTTTGCTGAGTCAGCGGTGCAACCCCATCAGCGGAATGGCTCGGCTCACGTCCCGGCAGGGACGCCTCAGGCGTTCAGATTCTGAACGCTATCCGGATTTACGTTGTGGCTCCTGCATTCGGATAAAGAGCTCGCCGGTTTTAAGCATCGTATGCATTATCACCGCCAGTTTGCGCGCCACAGCCACGGCAGCTCTTTTGAAGCCGATCCTCTCCCGGGCTGGAGACCCCATGTCCGCAGGGTGCTCTCGTTTGAGCTACGCGTCAGAATATCCGACGCCGCTTCGTAGAGAAGCCCTCGCAAATGGCGGCCGCGTCGGGATATGTGGCCGTCATAATCGACTTCTCCGGATTGGTAGCGGCGCGTCGTGAGGCCTATCCAGGCGCCAACAGATCGGGACGTCTTGAAGTTGTCCGGATATTCAATGGCAGTGGCGAACGAGGTGGCGGTGATGGTGCCGACGCCGGGGGTCGACATGAGTAGCGGCATGCCCCTCTCTGACGTGCATCTGCGACGAGCTGGCGCCTAAGCTCAGCGGCACGGATGCGAATGCCGCGCCATGTCTCCAACATCGGCAGCACGATAAGAGCAAGTCCCTCGTGATCGATCGAATGTGGTTCCCTTACCTGCAGGCACGAGCAGGCCGAACGTTTCCATGAGTCCACGAACCTGGTTGGAAAGTTCGGTGGTGATCCGGACCAGCCGGGTGCGTGCCGCCACGAGCGTGCGGGTCAGCGTGCAGTCAAATCCTTTCACCCGCACCTGACGGAAGAACCCCACCTGCAAGATGCGCCAAACCGTCGGCGTCGTTCGCGTCGGTCTTGTTCGGCGCCATATCGAGCGCAGCCTTGGCAGGGCGAGCATCGATGCAGATCGCTGGCAGCCTTTCCGCACGTAGCGCGTGATAGAACCAGACGGAAAGGGGGCCAGTCTCGAACACCACGCGTTTGGCGGCTGGCGCCCGCTTACGGATAAGCTCGGCAATGATCTTCGGATCAGAGGCGCACTTCCCGCGCCAGACGCGCTTGCCTTCACGTGGAATCGACACCGCCGTCTCTTTCATCGACACGTCGAGACCGATATATTCTTCCATGGCTGTTCTCCATCAGATGCTTGGCCCCGGCGTCAGGTCGTGAGCCCGTATTTCCATCTTATCGGGGAACAGCCAACTTCCAAGGATATGATTGATTCTCTGGCGACTCGCTCCCGCGATTACCCCATGTGGATGCCAGCCTTCTTCGACGGCATCGCAATGTGCCGTGCGCCAGGATAAGCCGTGGAAAGGAGAACGATACAACCTGAAACCTTTCTCAGCGATCCAGCAGGTTCAACTCCTGCCCGGTAAAGGCGCAGCCCGCCAGCCGGAAGCGAGTCTTGCGTGGGCGTCGGCAACGGTGCCCATGAAGCGTAGACGGCAGGTGATAAAGCGGTGATGTAAGCCTCGAAATGCGAACGTGATGACGCCTTCGGTGTGGCACACCCGGGGGCAGGACCTGCAATCCCCCGGGAGCGCTACGGCGAACACGAACAGGCAGGACCCTTCGGACCCGGCTGGCGAAAACAATAAGCCGAAGGGCATGCGGTGCGGGAAGTCGGAGCGCCCTCATAGTACCGTCGAAAGCGGGGAACCGTGGCCAGCGGAACCCGGTCGAGGGAAGGGGGGCGTCACATGTCAGACCCACTGACGGGAAACATCGGAGGGGACCCTGAGCCCCACAAACATGTCCACAAAACAGCAGTGGATAGCCGAACAGGCGAGGGAGCACCCGGACCGGGTGCTTACGTCCCTGCACCACCTGATCGACCTTGAATGGATGTTCGAGGCGTGGGCCCTGACGCGCAAGGATAGGGCGGCGGGCATCGACGGGCGCACGGCTGCCGACTATGAGAGGGATTTGGAGGTGAACCTTGAAAGCCTCCTGTCGCGGATCAAGTCGGGCAGCTATCGCGCGCCGCCGGTGCGGCGTCACTACATACCGAAAGCAGATGGGTCGAAACGTCCTCTGGGCATTTCAACCATTGAAGACAAGGTGGCGCAACGGGCGATCTTGATGGTTCTGGAGCCGATCTACGAGCAGGACTTTCTGGACTGTTCTTTCGGCTTTCGGCCGGACCGTTCTGCTCATGATGCCTTGCGCCGATTGTGCGTGGCATCATGGGACAGCGACAGTATTGGGTGATTGATGCGGATATCTCGAAGTACTTCGACAGCATCGATCACAAGCATCTGCGATCCTTCCTCGATCTGCGGATCACAGACGGCGTCATTCGACGCATGATCGACAAATGGCTGAAAGCAGGAGTACTCGAAGGAGGTTCCCTGCAAAACTCGGTGACTGGACCCCGCAGGGAGGCGTGATTAGCCCGCTTCTCGCGAACATCTTTCTGCACCATGTGCTGGACGAATGTTTCGTGGAGGTGGCGCAACCGCGCCTTTCCGGGCGGACCCAACTGGTGCGTTATGCTGATGACTTCGTCATACCCCTAGAAGACCCGGAGAGCGGCAAGCGCATGCTTGGCGTTCTGGGCAGACGTCTTGCCAAGTACGGGCTCACGCTCCATGTGGACAAGACGCATTACGTGGACTTCCGGCCCCATCGATTGAAGGGGCTACAACACCCTGCGACGGACGCAACAACGTTCAACTTCCTTGGCTTTACCCATGTTTGGGGAAGGTCGCGGAAGGGCAACCGCGTTGTTCGCCAAGTCACGGCCAAGGATCGTTACGCGCGGTCGCTGAAGGCGATTTGGCGCTGGTGCAAGACCTATCGGCACCTGACGCTCAAGCAGCAGCACGAGTACTTGGTAAGGTGATGTGGGGCCACTATGCCTATTACGGGATCACGGGAAATGCGAAACGTCTGAACTGGTACCACTACCAGGTCGGGCGCATTTGGAAGCGATGGCTGGGAAGCCGGAGCCAGAAGGATGCCTTTACCTGGGCCCGAATGCAGGGACTACTCGACAGGTATCCGTTGCCGCCAGCCAAGATTGTCCGTCAGTGGCGCAGTCCATGAGCGAAACTGGCCTGTGAGGAGCCGGATGCGGGAAATCTGCACGTCCGGATCTGTGGGGGGCGGGGATCGGCAACGACCCCGCCTACCCGACAAGATGGTGGTGTTGGATTCACCAAGAAAGGGGAGGAGATCCATGCGTGAAGTTACCATCATTGGCGTTGAAGTCCGGATCCTCAAGCCCTACCCTGTCCGTCAGGTCTCAACGTGATCATTTTCCGCCCCAGATCATCGCCCGCTTTGTGGCTGTCTTTCCTGTTCCGCTGAGCCTGCGCCAACGGTCGGAAATGGTGTGGTCGACCAATCGATCAAGTCGACTGCACGCTGAAGTATCGCCTTGGTCTGAGCAAGCGTGGGTGAAACGGCGAAGACACATCCCAGGGAGTCTTGGTAATCTCCTTTCCTAACGATCGGTGTCTTGGGTTTAACATAAATTTTGACATCGGCGACACCTGGTACAGCAGCCGCCCGACTGACGCCACTGATCCAATCCAGGGTGCCATCGCGATCAGGAAGCAGGGACCGCCAAGCCGCAATGTGCGAATGCATTCTGCGCAAATCCCATTCCTCGCCGATGACAAGCTTGAGGTGCTCGGTGATGAGATCGATACCGTAAGCCAGCTGAACCGGTTGAGGAGTGCCACCAAGACGCGGATTAACTTCAATGACGACTGGGCCACGCTTGGTCCACCGGAGTTCAATGCAGGATGGCCCCCAGCCAAGGCCGAGAGCTTGCAAACAGCTCAACGAAACATCGGCTATACGCTCATGCTCGTCATCAGTCAGCGGTGCCGGAAAGATGCCCTCACTATAGACGAAATGCGGTGGGGGGCCGAAGCCAGCGGCCTCAATCCCAATGACCTCATTTCCCATTATAATAGCCGCATAATGGGAGCCTCGTGCGAATTCTTCGACTAATATCTTCGGCGAAGACCGCCATACGTGCTTCCCGCCCAACAGATAGGTTGTATGTTCGGCCAACTCGTCGACGTCGCGGCACAATCGGACACCGGTGCTACCGTTGCCGACCGCTGGCTTAACAACCACCGGCAGACCGATCTCCGTGGCAGCGCGTTCAACCTCCGCCGCATTTTCTGCCAAGCGATAAGCAGGGATTGGAACGCCGGCCTCCGCGAGGAGTTGACGTTGAGTGAATTTATCGCAGCATCGTTCAATCGATGCCGGGTTAGGCCCCGGCAGATCGAAACGGCGACAGAGTTTGGCAACTCTCGCGCAGACCCACTCTTTGGCGCAGGTAATGCCAGCAATCTCATAAGTCGTCCATAGCCGGGAACATTCGCGGATCAGCGCATCGAGATCGTCTGTATGGACCCGGATTGCCTCAATGCTTTCCGTCTCAAGACAGTCGTACTGAGCTGGATCAGCTGACAAGATAATTGGCCGAAGTCCAAGTCGCTGGGCCGCTTGGACATATAGCAAACCATTACCCGTTGGATCACCTTCCACCAAAATGAGTGCTCTTCTTGCCATGGGCCGTCGACCCTCCATAATGTACTGCACGGCAGTCGAGGTAATCGCCCTCATATTTTTCCGCCGGGCTGACCTCAGACATTGTAGTGAACGTACCATCGTCGCCGATTTGCGGTTGTTAAGATTCTATAAATTTACATAAAATCCTGCCTAGCCAGTTGGGCATCTCAAAAAACCTCGCCAAGTCGGCCGATGTCTGATTCACTTCGCCTGTGATTTGCGCGGAGGCAATGGGTGCGGGACAGGCCTATCTGCAGCTGAGCACAGCGCTCACAAGCCTCCGTAAAACAGCCGAAGGTGCAGGCAGCAGGAACTCCGGAATGGCGAACAGCCGTCCGGCGTATTCCCATATGCTTAGAGTCGGACTCGAAAAGAGCTCAATGATAGCAATATCTTGAGAGACGGCGCGTGATGAGGCGTATGTGGGCGATCATGATCCACGCCTCGGCGGAAGCGACGGATTTCTCGAAGTCCTTCGCCAGCCTTCTGCATCTGCCGAGCCATGCGAAGGTCCGTTCAACGACCCATCTGCGCGGTAGAACCTCGAAGCCCTTTTTGAGGCAGTCTCTTAGAAACAGGATGATAGTCGCGAGCGGCAAGAACCAAGCTAACGCGAGGTCGCCGCAGGAATTCTCAGTCCAAGCTTACGGAGTTGCCGGGGAGTTTTGTCGGATCGAGTTCCGATGGGTTCGGCCGATCGACCACGGAAGACCGCAAGGTCGTGTCATGCTTTGCCTATCTTCCATGCACTTAATGCAACGGTTCTGATATCATGCCTTTGGGCCCCTTTTGCGTATGGAGAACAGTCTGTAGATCGCGCTCATGTGAGGGTAGGTGCCGAACCCGAGAAGTACGGACTCGAGATCGTTTGCGAGGATGATTTCCGAGAGCAGATCGTCCCGATGGCCACTGGGGAAGCCTAAGAGCATGCTGCCCGACTCTGTTAGGAATTCTGGGCCTTGCGATAGAAAGCGGCTGAGCATTCTATAACCCGGATCGATGGCTCCTCGTTCGAGGTCGTCCCGATACTCATAGTCATCCGGCGCATAGTCCGACGGACAGTTCCAGAATATAAAATCGAATTTTCGGCGGGGCGGAATATTGGAAAAGATGTCGCTTTCGATTACCTCGACATTGTCGATGCCATTTCTTGCAGCATTTTCTAACGTGTTCGCGACCGCCCTAGGATCGATATCACAGGCAACCAAGGACAAGGCGCCGAGTTTCGCGAGGTACAGTCCAGGGAGGCCGAAGCCGCAGCCGATCTCCAGGATTCTTTTCCCGACAACAGGAGGAAAATTCTCTGTATACCAACGCCAACCCTGGAATTCATGTGGTGAAAGCACGCCCTCGTTTACGACCATTTCTAGGCCAAATTCATGTATATACAGCGGAAAAGTGTGCTGCTGGCTGCGTTTTATCTTTGTCCGGATCTGGTCTATGTCCGTCATATTACTGCCCTCCGAACTAAGTACAATAGACGCTGCGAACGGTCCGCAGCCATTGTAAGAATCGGTATCACAGATAAAAACCTCCGTAGATTCTCGTTCGTGCTTAGCTGGCTCAGATCGATCTTGGCACTTCCTATCGCTTCTTTCCAAAGCCGCCACAAACGGCTCGCAGCGCGACCTCCTCATTGTTCACGGCTGGCTATTTACGCGCGGCAAATGTTTCGTTTCAGGTCTCCGGTGACGCGATAGTGGTCCGGCTGCCGATGCGTTGGCCGTCAGTTGTCGACCTGTAAAGCTTGATGTCGCCAGCCTGCCGGAGGAGTTATTCCGATAGCACGCCGATTTTCGCCACTTTGCTTCGGGCGGCAGGCGCTGAATGATTGCGTTGCCGCGTTGTTCGAATGGCTTCACCAACCCACCTCCCATGGCCGGGGCTTGCCGTGGAAAACCACCGCGCGAACGCCGGCCGGAACGCGGCCGAGACGCTGAACGTCCAACTTGTACGAACACAGTTGACC
>NZ_RZSW01000302.1:0-7531 GCF_003997375.1 Mesorhizobium sp. M5C.F.Ca.IN.020.29.1.1
AACGAGTAAGGCGTGCCTTTCAGGGTCCCGCTCTGCGTGTCGAGCGTGCCCTTGCCCTCTTTCAGATTGCCTTTCCAGACGGCGTTTGCGGTGCGGTCCATGAATTCCTCCTTGATGCGGTGGCTGAGCCGTGATCGGCGTCTGATCGACTATAGCGCGCGCGGGCACGAAGGCCACCCGTGCTTTTCGCGCCAATGGCGACGCAAAAAATCCGCGTGCAAAAATGTCGACTTCCATCTGCCTCGGCCGTCCTGCGGGCGGCCACGGGTTTCGTGGCCGGATGGAGGATCACATGAATGATTTGTTTTCTGCCCACTGGAGAGACACCGGCCGAAAGGCGGCTGAACAAGAAGCCGACTGGTTGCATCGGTCACCTTCCGGTTTCGGTCGACTGCTTGCGGCGGTCGCCATCATCGGGATTGCGGTTTCCCTTGTCGATCATGCGGCGGTCAAAAGCCCGGCTGGGACCTCGGTTGCCAACGGTTCGTCCCAACAAGGAAGATGAGAGATGAAATATGTTTGCCTGGTCTACGGTGAGGAAAAGGACCTTTATGCAATGAGTCCGGAGAGGTTGGCCAAGCTCGACGCCGACTCGCTGGCTTATGACAAATCGGTGGAGCAAAGCGGCCGGCTGATCATCGCGCAGGCGCTGCAATCGGTGAATACCGCGAAAAGCGTGCGCCGGCGCAAGGGCAGGCGGCTGGTCACCGACGGCCCTTTCGCCGAGACCAAGGAGCAATTGCTCGGCTTCGTCATGATCGAGGCCGGGGATATCGACGAGGCGATGGAGATTGCCGGCGGCATCCCTCTGGCCGAAATCGGCACGATCGAGGTCAGGGCGATCTACAACGTGCCGGGGTCCTAGAGATCATTCTGTTTTGCGTCCGGCTGAATCAGTTTCTTCTGCCGGCGCAACTTTTGCGCGTTGAAGCGAGGCAGCACTTCTCCTATCGTCGCTGCGGTTTGGGGATCACGGGCATGCATATACTGATTGCTGCAATTGGGCTGTTGGGAGCGGCGGCGGTCTGGTGGTATCGGATGAAGGCCATGAACGATGCGGCGCGCGAGGTCGCGGACGTCGTCGGCCGTGTGCAAGGGAACATTCGCCGCAAGAGACTGCGCAAGCAGGCGGCGCTCTCACCGTTGACGGCGATCGACGATCCGGTCGTGGCGGCCGCGACGCTGATCACCGCCATCGTTTCCGAGAACGGCCCTGTCCTGCCGAAGCGCGAAGCCGCGATTCGGTCGATGATCTCAGAGATTGCGGACGACAAGAAGACCGATGAGGCTGTGGTCTACGCCAAATGGGCGGCGTCACAGATCGACGATGCCACTGTTGTCATCGACAAGCTGGCGCCGTTCCTGCGCGAACGTCTGGATGTGACTGAGCGAAACGATTTGCTGCAGATGGTGAACCGCGCGGCGCAGGCTGGCGAGCAACCCCTGAAGATATCCGACCAGCGTATACTGCGGCTGCGGCAGAAGCTGGGCTTCGAGGTCAATTGAACGAAATTGCCTGGCGCTCAATATTGGTTTGCTGCCCTTCCGGGCTCAGATCGCCTCGCCCTTGAGCAGCTTCGGCGTGTCGCCGGACAGACCGGACGCCTGGCGGATGAAGAAATCCTTCAGCCGCGGCATGCGTTCGACCAGGCCTAGGCCGATGTCGCGGACGGCGCGCAACGGGCTGATGTCGTTGGAAAACAGCCGGTTCAGGACATCGGTGGTGATGCCCATCTGCAGCGTGTCGAAACGCCGCCACTGCTGATAGCGTTCGAGCACGTCGAGCGCACCGATATCCTGGCCGAGCCGGTCGGCCTCGACCACCACTTCAGCCAGTGCCGCCACATCCTTGAAGCCGAGATTGAGGCCCTGGCCGGCGATCGGGTGGATGCCGTGGGCGGCGTCGCCGGCGAGCGCAATGCGCGGCGCGACGAAGGCGCGGGCAAGCGTCAGGCCGAGCGGCCAGGCGCGCGGCTTGTCGGCGACGCGGATTTCGCCGAGCTTCAGGCCAAACCGCTGTTCGAGCTCGTGCTCGAAGACGAGGTCGTCGCCGTCGACCAGTTTTTCGGCATCTTCCGACCGCTCGACCCAGACGATCGACGAGCGGTTGGTCCCGTCCTTGTCCGGCTTGAGCGGCAGCGTGGCAAAGGGGCCGGCTGGCAGAAAATGCTCTTCGGCGCGGCCATTGTGCGGCCGTTCATGCGCCACGGTGCAGACGATGCCGGACTGGCCGTACTGCCATTTCACCGTCCTGATGCCGGCCATGTCGCGCAGCTTCGAGTTCACGCCGTCGGCGGCGACCAGCAGCCGCGCCTTCAGCGTCGCGCCGTCGACAAGATGCACGGTGATGCCGGCGCCGTTCACGTCGAAGGCACTGACGGCGACGCCTTCGATGATGTCGATGCCTAGTTTTTCAGCGCGCCGGCGCAAGGCGCCGTTCAAATCCCGGTTGGCGACCATATGCGCAAAGGCTTCGCCGGGCGCGACCTCGCCATCGAAGGTGAGAAACACCGGGCGCACCGGATCGGAAGCGCGCGAATCGGTGACGATCATTTCGGTGATCGCCTGCGCTTCGGGCGCGATTTCGGCCCAGACGCCGAGCTGGTCGAGCATGCGGCAAGCGGCAGCGGCGATGGCCGAGGCGCGGCCGTCCTTTTGCCAGACGCCGGCGGGCGCGGCGTCGACGACAGCGACCTCCAGGCTCGGTCGCGCCTGTTTCAGCGATACTGCGGCGGCAAGCCCGACATAGCCGGCGCCGGCGACCAGAATGTCGAGCCCGGTTCGGTTTTTTGCATCCTCCTTGCGATCCACCATGGCAAATTCCTTTCCGGCCAAATTCCCTTCCGGCCTTGACTGCCCGCCATTCCTGTCGGAAACCGCCATAACACTTTGCGGTGAGGGGCGCGAAACATGACGGCGGCCATGGACGAGCTTCTCGGCATTCTCGACCTCGAGCAGCTGGAACACAACCTGTACCGTGGTCGCAGCCCCAAACTTGACTGGCAGCGCGTATTCGGCGGCCAGACCATCGCCCAGGCGCTGGTCGCCGCCCAGCGAACGGTGGAGCCCGAACGCCACGTACATTCGCTGCACGACTATTTCATGCGGCCCGGCGACACCAAGGTGCCGATCATCTACCAGGTCGACCGCATCCGCGACGGCGGCTCCTTCACCACGCGCCGTGTCGTGGCTGTCCAGCACGGCCAGGCGATCTTTTCGCTGGAAGCCTCGTTCCAGCAGGATGAGACCGGGCTCGAGCATCAGGTGCCGATGCCGCAGGACGTGCCGGCGCCCGACACATTGCTGTCGCAGCGCGAACTGATTGGCAAGTTCGGCGAGGCCGTGCCCGACGGCATCAGGCGCTACTGGGAGCGTGACCGGCCGATCGAGATGAAACCGGTGATGCTTGAGCATTACACCAGCCGGGAAAAGCTGGAGCCGAAGCAGAACATCTGGATCCGCACGACCGGCCCGGTTCCGGCCGATCGCGCCACGCAGGCGGCAGTGCTTGCCTATCTCTCCGACATGACGCTGCTCGATACCTCGACCTTTGCGCATGGCCGCGCCATTTTCGATAGCGACATCCAGGCGGCGAGCCTCGATCACGCCATGTGGTTCCACCGCAGCCATCCGCTCGACGACTGGATGCTCTACACGCAGGACAGCCCGTCGACGCAAGGGTCGCGGGGGTTCACTCGTGGGTCGCTGTTTGCCCGCGACGGCACGTTGATCGCCTCGGTTGCCCAGGAGGGCCTGATCAGGCTGAAGCGGCCGCCCGCCGAATAGGCATTTTTGCAAAATTGCCTATTTTTTAATCAACTGCGTTGTCGCGACTATGCACAGTCAGCCGACAAACCTTCCCCAATCCCTTATTTAACAACAGGTTAACACCCTGCTTCGGCAACTGGCACGGAGCTTGAATCCTAGCGGGCACTCTCCGGCTCTCATGGGGATCGGCGACGTCGTACAAACGCGGGGGACCGCAACAGCAAAGGGTGAAACCTTATGAAAATCGTGATGGCAATCATCAAGCCGTTCAAGCTCGACGAGGTGCGCGAAGCGCTCACCGCAGTCGGCATCCAGGGCCTGACCGTCACCGAAGTCAAAGGCTACGGGCGTCAGAAGGGACACACGGAAATCTATCGCGGGGCGGAATACGCGGTCAGCTTCCTGCCGAAGATCAAGATCGAAGTCGCGGTCGGCCTGGACATGGTCGACAAGGCCGTCGAAGCCATCACCGCGGCGGCCAAGACCGGTCAGATCGGCGACGGCAAGATCTTCGTTTTCGGCATCGACCAGGCGGTGCGCATTCGCACCGGCGAAACAGACACCGACGCGCTTTGAGCTGCGGACACGTATTCCAATGGAGAGTTCAATGAATATTCCTTCTACTTTGAAGTCGGCGGCGCGCACCGCGCTGCTGGGCTCGCTCGCTATCGCAGCACTGGGCACGGTCGCCGCATTCGCGCAGGAAGCGGCTCCGGCCGCACCGGCAGCGCCAGCGGCGCCGGCCTTCACCGTCGACAAGGGCGACACGACCTGGATGATGATTTCCACCATCCTGGTGCTGTTGATGACCATTCCCGGCCTTGCCCTTTTCTACGGCGGTCTGGTTCGCGCCAAAAATATGCTGTCGGTGCTGATGCAGGTCTTCACCATCACCAGCGTGGTCATGATCGTCTGGGTTTTCTACGGCTACAGCCTTGCCTTCACACCCGGCAATGCCTTCGTCGGCGGCCTTTCCAAGATGTTTCTTGCCGGTGTCGACGTGACGACGGTGTCGGAAACCTTCACCAAGGGCGTCGCCATTCCTGAACTGGTGTTCGTCATCTTCCAGATGAGCTTCGCCTGCATCACGCCCGCCCTGATCGTCGGCGCCTTCGCCGAACGCGTCAAGTTTTCGGCCGTGATCCTTTTCACCATCCTGTGGGTCACATTCGTCTACTTTCCGATCGCGCATATGGTCTGGTTCTGGGGCGGCCCGAGCGCTTATAGCGACCCGTCGGGGCTCATCTTCGGCTTCGGCGCCATCGACTTCGCCGGCGGCACGGTCGTTCACATCAATGCGGGCATCGCCGGCCTTGTCGGGGCGCTGATGATCGGCAAGCGCATCGGCTACAACAAGGACATCATGGCGCCGCACTCGATGACGCTGACCATGGTCGGCGCTTCGCTACTGTGGGTCGGCTGGTTCGGCTTCAACGCCGGTTCGAACCTCGAAGCCAACGCCTACGCGGTGCTGGCCATGGTCAACACCTTCGTCGCCACGGCGGCGGCGGCAGTGACCTGGATCGTGCTCGAAACGCTGCTGCGCGGCAAAGCGTCGATGCTTGGCGCGGTTTCGGGCGCGGTTACCGGCCTTGTCGCCGTCACACCCGCTGCAGGCTTTGCCGGTCCGATGGGCGCCATCGTGCTCGGCATCGTCGCCACCTGCGTCTGCTACTTCTTCGTCTCGGTCGTGAAGAACAAGTTCGGCTACGACGACAGCCTCGATGTCTTCGGCATCCACTGCGTCGGCGGCATCATCGGCGCGCTCGGCACCGGCATCCTGGTCAACCCCGCCCTCGGCGGCGCTGGCATCGTCGATTATTCGACAGCCGACTTCGCCGCCGGCTATGCCGGCACGGCGACGCAGCTGTGGTCGCAGTTCAAGGGTGTCCTGGTAACCGTCCTGTGGTCGGGCATCGGCAGCGCCATCCTCTACAAGATCGTCGATATGATCGTAGGCTTGCGTCCGACAGCCGATGCAGAGCGTGAAGGGCTCGACCTCACCGCGCATGGCGAAGCGGCCTATCACCCGTAAGCCTTGCACCCGTAAGTCTTGTCTGGGCGGCCTCGGCCGCCCTGCATCCTCCCATCCCGTCGTGACGCTCCTGCAAGGGCTCACGCATTGAGGCCCGGACCTGTTCCGGGCCTCTTTTTTGCGCGCAGACGGCCAGGCCAGATACTCGCCGCAAGATACTTCCCCCAACCCCTTATAGTTAATGCTGCCTTAACCTTCCCGCCGATAGTCTGGTGCCCGAATCTGCCGAGCTGCGCGCACGCTATCGGCCAGGCAACGACAGACGGGGAAGAGCATGCGTTCAGGGGCTTCAGCACCGCTCGCGCTGGCCGATACGGGGTACGGCATCCGGGCGTTCGCGCGGCGTCAGGTCGGCCGGCTGGTCGGTGCCGGCCTGTTTGCGCTGGTCGCCTTCGGTATCGCCAGCCTCGCCACCTGGAACGTCGCCGACCCAAGCTTCTCCCACGCCACCGATAATATCGTCAGCAACGCCATGGGCTATGTGGGCGCTGTCTTCTCCGACCTCGCCATGCAGTTCTTCGGCCTTGCTGCCGTCGCGGCGCTGGTGCCGGCAGTGGTCTGGGGATTTCTGCTGTTTTCGGCGCGCGGCGTCGACAGGCTGCCGAAGCGCGGGCTCGCCTGGTTTGGCTACGCGGTGCTTGCCGCGGCCATCGCCGGCTGCGTGGTGCCCCCCAAGACCTGGCCGCTGCCGACCGGTCTCGGCGGCGTGTTCGGCGACATGGTGCTCAAGATTCCCGGCTTCGTAGTCGGCGGCTACCCGACCGGTCTCATCGCCAGCGTGCTCGCCGTGCTTCTCGCCGCGCCGGCACTGTGGCTGTTTGCCTACGGCTCGGCGCTGATTGCACGCCAGAACGGTTTCGCGGTCCTGGAGCAACCGGCTGCGCCCGATCCCCGGGACCAGGACGAACTGCTTTTCGACAATGATGAGGACGAGGGCGACGAGGGCATTCTGGCGCTTGGCGCGATCACGCACTGGTGGCTGTCGTTGCGCGCCTATCTCCGCCGCCGTGCCGCGCGCCGCCGGGAGCACGATGACTTCGAACCAGAGATGGAACCGCGCGCCAGCGCCTGGCGGCGCGCTGCCGAGCGGGTCGAATCGGCCGAATTTGCCGAATCGCGGATGAGTGCCGATGGCCGGGCCCGCGTCGAGCCTGAATTCTTCGCCGCCATGGTCAACGACCGCAGCGCCTCGCTCGATCCCGACGACGCCGATGTTTTTGACGATGACGACGACATGGATTTTGCGCCGGAGCCCGTGGGCCAGCGCAGCACTGCGCTCAATGCGAAGGTGCAGCCGTTCCGCTCCGACGCGGCCACCCGCGTCGCGGCGCCGGCGCCCCGGCCCGTTCCGGGCGCCCGTGTCCAGCGCGAAGCCCAGACCTCGCTGATCGGCTCCGAACAATTCGAAATGCCGTCACTGCATTTCCTGTCCGAGCCGAAGAACGTCGTGCGCGATGCCAGCCTGTCCAAGGACGCGCTGGAGCAGAATGCCCGCCTGCTCGAGGGCGTGCTGGAGGATTTCGGCGTCAAGGGCGAGATCATCCATGTCCGCCCGGGCCCCGTCGTCACGCTTTATGAGCTGGAGCCGGCGCCCGGCATCAAATCGTCGCGGGTCATCGGCCTGTCCGACGACATCGCCCGCTCGATGAGCGCGATCGCCTGCCGCGTCGCCGTGGTGCCGGGCCGCAACGCCATCGGCATCGAGCTGCCGAACGCCAAGCGCGAGAC
>NZ_RZSW01000303.1:0-7522 GCF_003997375.1 Mesorhizobium sp. M5C.F.Ca.IN.020.29.1.1
AAGGGCAGCGGATCCTCGAACCTGGCAGGCGTGCTCGCCATCAACGAAGCCGGCTTTGCCACCAGCCATGTTTTCGAGCAAGCCGAGATAAAGGCATTCACCGGGATATTTCGCACCGCCCTCGCCCGTCATTGCGAGTTGCTCGACCGGCGGGAGACGGCTGGCAAGATCCGGCGATGCCATGGCGACCTGCATCTGCGCAACATCTGTCTCTTCGACGGAGAGCCCCGCCTCTTCGATTGCATCGAATTCAATGACCAGATCGCCAGCATCGACGTGCTTTACGACCTGGCCTTCCTGCTGATGGACCTCTGGCATCGCGGCTTTCCGGAACTCGCCAACCTGGTGATGAACCGCTATCTCGACGAAGCAGACGACGAGGACGGCTTCGTGCTCCTGCCGTTTTTCATGGCAGTGCGGGCCGCGGTGCGCGCGCATGTCACCGCAACCCAGGTCGAGGAAGCCGGTGACATGCCCGGCGGCCTGATTGCCGAGGCCAGATCCTATTTCGAGCTTGCCCGAACACTTCTCCAGGAAAAGCCGCCGCGGCTGATCGCCATCGGCGGCTTGAGTGGTTCCGGCAAGACGGCCGTTGCCGAGGCACTCGCCGCACATGTTGGCGCGCCGCCTGGCGCACGCATTGTCGAAAGCGACCGCATCCGCAAAGCCCTGCATGGGGTGCCGGCCGAAACGAAGCTGCCGGACAGGGCTTATCGACCTGATGTGTCGGACCGCGTCTACCGCGAAATGGCATGGCGTGCCGACTTGATCCTTGCCGAAGGCGGTTCGGTGGTCGCCGATGCCGTCTTTGACCGGCCGGCCGATCGCGACCGCATCGAGAAGGCGGCAAAAGGCAGAGACGTCGCTTTCGCCGGATTCTGGCTGGAGGCGGATCCGCTCGTTCTTTGGCGACGGGTAAGCGAGCGCCGGGGTGGCCCATCCGATGCCACCATCGATATCCTTTCGCGGCAATTGCAGCGAAAGGCCACCCCGTCCACCTGGCGCAAGGTCGACGCCGATCGAAAGCTTGCCGATATCGCCGCCGAGTTGAGAAGGTTCTCCGAAAGAGATACGTCCAAAAAGGAAAGATCGTCCCTACACACGGCCTCCTGACTGGTTGCCGCAAGGTGATCGACCTCAACGGAGTTCGAGCGTTGCCTCAGCTAGGCCGGGCTCGCTCGGATGATGCCCTACCGAAAAGCCGAACTCGCGGCACATTGCCAACATCTTGGTGTTCTCGTTGAGCATAATGCCTTCAATCCGACCGATCCCATCGGCCTTTGCATAGTCGACGATCTGCCTGAGCAGCTCCCAGCCGAGACCATGACCCTGCAGGTCCGTGCGTACGAGCAACGCGTATTCGGCGACAGTGTGATCCGGATCGCAGGACAGCCGGCTGACCCCTGCCAGCGCGCCGGTGCTCGCTTCCAGCGCGACGAAAGCCATGTCGCGGTCATAATCGAGCTGAGTGAGCCGTTTCAGCATCTGGTCGGAGAAGTTCTTGCGCGGCGACAAAAAACGCAGTCGCAGATCATCCGGAGAAATCCTGGCGAGGAATTGCGGATAGAGCGCGATGTCGGCCGGCTTGATCGGCCGAATGTGATAGTGCGCGCCGCCCACCGAGACATCCCTATTCCAGCCCGACGGGTAAGGCCTGATGGCGAGCGCCGGGTTCGGCCCCGGTTTTTCGACGCGTCCCGGCTCGATCTCGATGCGGGCATCGAGTGCGATCACGCCATCAGCGTCGGCCAACAATGGATTGATGTCCAGGGAGACGATGCATGGAAAGTCGACGATCATCTGCGACAGCCCATTGAGCGCCGCAACGATTGCGCCACGATTAGCCGGCTTGTGGTCGCGGAACCCGGCAAGCAAGCGGCCAGTCCGCGTCTGCTCGATCAGGTCGCCGGCAAGCACATCGTCGAGCGGTGGCAGTGCGAACGCTATGTCGTCCATCACCTCGACCGCAACGCCGCCGGCACCGAAGAGGACGACGGGGCCGAAAATGGGATCGCAACTCATGCCCAGTATGAGTTCATGCGCTTGTTTCCGGACCACCATGGGTTGGACCGTATAGCCTTCGATAATGGCTTGCGGAGCCTGCTTGCGTACGCGCGCTTCGATTGACCTGGCGGCCTTTCCGGCCGCTGCGGCGGTCGCGAGGTTGAGCACCACGCCACCGATGTCGGACTTGTGCGAAATCGCCTTTGACAGCAGCTTGACGACGACCTGTTCCGCCCTCTTCAAAAGGCGGCCGGCGGCTTTTTCCGCTTCGCTAGCGGTTTTGGCGACAATGGTCTCGGGCACGGGAACGCCATAGGCGGAGATCGCCGCCTTGGCTTCCGGTTCGGTCAGCATTCGCCGACCCTCTTTGGCGACCTGCCTGAAAATGGCAAGCACGGCTTCTCGATCGCTCATCGTGTCCTCGCTGCGGCTCGGCGGAACTCGCATCAGCGCCCGCTGGGCTCGCGACCAGTCGCTGAGATAGGAGACGGCTGTTGCGGCGTCCGCAGGCGTCTCGAAACTGGCAATTCCGGCATCCTGAAGAACACGGCGCCCCTCGCGCGCCGTGTGTTCGCCAAGCCAGCAGGTCAGAACCGGTTTGTTGCCTATCTTGCCGTCCCGCGCGAGTGTCGCCACGGCGCTTGCCGCAGCAAGCGGCGAGCCGAGCCCGGTCGGGCAGTTCATGACCAGCACAACGTCGGTCCCGGTATCGGCCGCGACGGCCTCGATCGCGACCCGATAGCGCTCCGGCGAAGCGTCGCCAATGATGTCGACCGGATTGGCGTGGGACCAGGTGGCAGGCAGGACGGCCTCCAATCGGGCGATTGTTTCCGGCGAGAGCTCTGCCAGTTCGCCGTTGCAGTCGATGAGTTGATCGACGGCAAGCACACCGGCGCCGCCGCCATTGGTGACAATGCCGACGCGGGCTCGTTGCAGCGGAGCGAAACGGGCTGTCGTCTCAACAGCATCGAACAGTTCGGTCAGACCTTTAACGCGCAGGATACCGGCGCGCAGCAACGCAGCTTCGACGACACGGTCGGCGCCCGACAGCGCTCCGGTATGGGTCGCCGTGGCTTTCGCTGCCTGCTCGTGCCGGCCGGACTTGATCGCGATGACCGGCTTGATGCGCGCCGCCGCGCGTGCCGCAGACATGAACTTGCGTGGATTGGATATGGTTTCGAGATACATCACGATGGCGCGCGTGCGCGCATCACCCGCCAGCATGTCGAGGCAGTCTCCCACATCGACATCTGCCATGTCGCCCAGCGAGATGATCTGGGAGAAGCCGACATTATTGTCCGCCGCCCAGTCGATCACCGATGTGGCGATGGCGCCGGATTGCGACAGCAGCGCAATGTTGCCGGGCCTGGCCGCCATATGTGCGAATCCAGCATTGAGCTTCACAGGCGGGATCATCAGTCCGAGCGTGTTGGGTCCGATGATGCGCAAAAGAGTGGCCTTCGAAGCATCGAGCATGGCCTGCCGCAATCCGTTCTCGCGCGTCAGGCCGGCGGTGATAACGACCGCCGCCCGCGTGCCCTTTTCGCCGAGGTCCCGTATGATGCCGGGAACCGTTTGCGGAGGCGTCACGATGACGCCGAGGTCGGGAATGGCTGGCAGATCGGCCGCCTTGGCGTAGCAGCGTCGGCCAGCCACTTGCGAATATTTCGGGTTGACCGGCCAGATCTCGCCCTCGAAGCCACCGTTCACGAGGTTGTCGAAGACGACACGCCCGACAGAGCCGTCGCACCCCGATGCTCCGAAGACGGCAACCGACTTCGGAGCGAATGCATGTTCGAGATTTCGGATGGTCAACCCTGTGCCTCCTATTCCCGGCGATAATCACCAGTCGATCTTGCCGGTTCGTTGCGTTGAATCAAAGCGTTTTGCGGTTGTCGCGATTAGCTGTTGCGCGAGATCGACGCTGCCCCTTAGCGATTGCAAGCATCGATCAAAATCGGAAAGCATCGCATGAATGAGTCCACCCTGCGACGCGCATTGCTGGTCATTGCCATCCTGGGTCTCGCCCTTGGGGTCGGAGTCTGGCGAGCCGAGTTCGGATCCCTTGTGGCCGACACGATCTGGACGATTGCGACCCTGCCCGTGGTGGTGGCTCTCGCCATTTCCATTTTGCGCGATTTCTGGATCGGCCGCTTCGGCGTTGATGCGATTGCCTTGGTGTCGATGTCCGCCGCGCTGCTGCTCGGTCAATCCCTGGCGGCAGTGGTGGTCGCGATCATGTATGCCGGCGGCACGGTACTCGAGGACTTTGCCCGCGGGCGCGCGGAGCGAAACCTCAAGGCATTGACCGACCGGTCACCGCGTGTCGCCCATCGGACGTCAACGCTGGGAACAGAGACCATTTGCGTCGAAGACGTTGCTGTCGGCGACGAGCTTTTGGTACGAGCCGGCGAACTGCTCCCGGTCGACGGCATCCTGCTTGATGCTTCGGCCTCTCTCGACGAGTCCGCGGTAACCGGCGAACCACTGCCCGAACGGCGGAGCGCAGGCGACGCGCTGCGCAGCGGCACCCTCAACAACGGTGAGGCCTTCAGCATGCGGGCATCGGCACTCGCAGAACAGAGCACCTATGCGGCAATCGTGCGCATGGTCGCTGCAGCACAGACCGCGAAATCCCCGTTCATCCGCATGGCCGACCGCTTTGCGCTGTTCCTGCTGCCAGCCACTTTGCTGGTCTCCGGCACCGCCTGGTACATCTCTGGCGATCCAATCAGAGCGCTCGCCGTTCTGGTGGTCGCGACACCTTGCCCGCTCATCCTCGCTGCTCCCGTTGCCTTCATCGGAGGCGTATCGCGCGCCGCGCGTGCCGGCATCTTGATGAAAGGCGGCGTGGCTCTGGAGGCCCTTGCGCAAGTCCGAACCGCGATCTTCGACAAGACCGGGACCTTGACCATCGGCGGCGCCGAGCTCATCGAGATCGAAGCCGCGCCCGGCCGTGATGCCGACCATCTGCTGCAGTTGTTGGCATCGTTGGAACAAGCCTCCCACCATGTGCTCGCTGATTCGATCGTCCGGGCGGCGCGCGGCAGAAAGCTGATGCTGTCGCATCCGTGCAATGTCCGCGAGTATCGCGGCGCGGGCCTGAAGGGCCGGGTCGGCAACATGTCGATCGCGGCGGGATCGCGGGCTCTCGTGCTCGCCGACAAACCGCTGCCCGGTTGGGCGAAAAGCGGCGAAAGGCGATACCAGAACGATCCGGTACTCAGGGTGTTTTTAGCGCTCGACGGGCGACTTGCCGGCATATTCACTTTCGGGGACGCGCTGCGCGTGGATGCTCGCGATGCCCTCAGCAACCTGCGCTCGGCCGGTATTGCGCGTGTGGTCATGCTCACAGGCGACGACGGCGTGGCGGCGAAGCGCATTTCGGCGTTGCTCAGCCTCGATGCCGTCGTGGCCGACGCTCTCCCCGCCCAGAAAGTGGCGGCGGTTGAAGCCGAGAAAGCCCTGGCACCAACGATGATGGTTGGCGACGGAATCAACGATGCCCCTGCCCTCGCGGCTGCAACGGTCGGTATCGCCATGGGCGCGCGGGGTGCTACCGCCTCCTCGGAGGCGGCGGACGTCATCGTGCTGACCGACAGGCTGCATCCCGTCGCCGATTCAGTTCGCATTGCACAACGAACGCGGGCGATCGCCTTGCAAAGCATCATTGCGGGGCTGGCGCTCTCGGCCGTGGCAATGGGTGCCGCAGCCATGGGACAAATCACGCCTGTAGCAGGAGCGCTGCTTCAGGAGGGCATAGATGTAGCGGTGATCCTCAACGCTTTACGCACTCTTGGCGACGGGCGTGTCGGGCGCGCATAGTTGAAGCAGGTGAATGGCCATGGCCCAGGAAAATCTGGTGGTTTGCGGCAAATGCGGCGGTGTCAATCGCCTGCCGCCGTCGCGCAATGCCGGGGGCGCGAAATGCGGAAAGTGCGGCTCCAAGCTGTTCTCGGGTCATGCCGAAGACGTCGACGCACAGGGCTTCGATCGCCAGGTCAAGCGAAGCAGCCTCCCCGTTGTCGTCGACATCTGGGCACCGTGGTGCGGCCCCTGCAAGATGATGGCGCCGGCCTATGAAGCGGCAGCAAACGAACTGGAGCCGCATGTTCGCCTGATCAAGCTCAATTCCGACAATGAGCAGGCCGTTGCCGCCAGGCTCGGCATTCGCGGTATCCCGACCATGATCCTCTTCCATGGCGGACAGGAGGTTGCGCGCACATCCGGCGCAATGACGGCGGGGCAGATCGTCAGGTGGGTCCGCGATCACCTGCCGACCGCCGCAGCCTGAAAGCCGCCACGTCGTGGATCCGCTCATCGCACGGCTCGGACTGGCGCTGGCAATAGGCCTCCTCGTCGGACTGGAACGTGGCTGGCGCGAGCGGGACGAACCCGACCACAGCCGCACGGCCGGGATTCGAACATTCGGCATATCCGGCCTGCTCGGCGGCATTCTCGCAGCGCTGGCCGATACGCTCGACGCAGTTTCCGTGCTGGTCGGTGGCTTCATCGCGTTTGCGGCAATCTTCGCCTGGTACAAGGCGCGCGAGGCTGCCCATGACGAGGATTTCAGCGTTACGGCAGTAATAGCGGGCCTTGGCGTGTTCGCGCTCGGTGCACTTTCCGTCGCCGGTGATTACCGGGTTGCGGCCGCCGGAGGGGCGGCGCTCGCAGCAGTCCTTGCCAGCCGCGAGATCCTGCACGGTCTCTTGAAGCGATTGACCTGGATCGAGCTTCGTTCGGCGCTGATCCTGGCGGCGATGACCGCGATCGTTTTGCCCTTGCTGCCAAACCGGACGATCGACCCGTGGGGCGGCTTCAACCCGTGGGAGGTCTGGTTCCTCACGGTGCTGATGGCGTCGATATCGTTCGCTGGTTATGTCGCCGTTCGCGTCCTGGGAACCACCCGCGGTCTGCTCGTCAGCTCGCTCACTGGTGCAATCGTCTCGTCCACCGCCGTGACCATGGCGCTAGCCCGCAACGCCGCATCCGCAAGCAATCCGCGGCCGCTCGCCGGCGCTGCTTCGCTGGCGGCGATGGTCTCGGTGCTGCGCGTTTGGGCTGTGGTACTGATCGTCGAGCCAAGCGCCTTCGCAGCGGTCGCCATTCCGGCAATTGCCGCAGCAATCGTCTTCGCCGCCTGCGGTGTCTTCTTGCTGGCCCGAGACGGCCGGGATCAAAAGAGCGGTGCGCTGGCACGCAATCCATTCGAATTGGGCCCGCTGCTGCTGTTTGCCCTGCTCTTTGCGGTTGTCGCCACCGCGAGTGCTGCATTGGCTGCTCAATTCGGCGGGCGCGGTTTGCTGGCGAGCTCGGCTCTTGCAGGCACGTTCGATGTCGACGTCTCGGTGCTCAGCGCATTGCGCCTGGTCAAGCAATCGATCCCTGTCGAGACCGTAGGTCAGGCGGTGCTCGCGGCGCTGGCGGCAAACGCGATCGGTCGCCTGTCGCTGGCGATATTTATCGGCCCGGTCAGGTTCTGGTTGCCACTGGCCGGGGCAACTCTGGTCGCCGC
>NZ_RZSW01000304.1:0-7511 GCF_003997375.1 Mesorhizobium sp. M5C.F.Ca.IN.020.29.1.1
CAGTACCAGTATAGACGCACCGCGATCGGCGGTATCACCTCCTCGCGTTGCACGAACGAGGAAACCTATCTCGTTCAGAAGCTGGTGCGGCAAGGCTTCCGCAACAACAATGTCGATACCTGCGCGCGCGTCTGCCATTCGCCAACCGGCTACGGGCTCGGCCAGACCTATGGCACCTCGGCCGGCACGCAGGATTTCGACTCCGTCGATTACACTGACGTCGCCGTCATCATCGGCGCCAATCCCGCTTCCGCCCATCCAGTGTTCGCCTCGCGGCTGAAGAAGCGGCTGCGCCAGGGCGCCAAGCTGATCGTGCTCGATCCGCGTCGCACCGAGATGGTCAAGTCGGCACATATCGAAGCGGCCTATCACCTGCCGCTGAAGCCCGGCACCAATGTGGCAGTGCTGACAGCGCTGGCGCATGTCATCGTTACCGAAGGTCTTTTCGACGAAGCCTTCATCCGCGAACGCTGCGATTGGGCGGAATTCCAGGACTGGGCTTCTTTCGTCGCCTTGCCGGAAAACAGCCCAGAAACCGTCGGCAGATTGTCCGGCGTCGATCCCGAGCTGATCCGTGGTGCGGCACGTCTCTATGCCACCGGCGGCAATGGCGCGATCTATTACGGCCTCGGTGTGACAGAACACAGCCAGGGTTCGACCACGGTGATGGCGATCGCCAACCTCGCCATGGCCACAGGCAATATCGGCCGGCCGGGCGTCGGCGTGAACCCGCTGCGCGGCCAGAACAATGTGCAGGGCTCATGCGACATGGGTTCCTTCCCGCATGAGCTGCCGGGCTATCGCCACATCTCCGGCGAAGCCGTGCGCGACATCTATGAGAGCCTTTGGGGCGTGAAACTCGACGACGAGCCCGGCCTGCGCATCCCCAACATGCTGGACGCCGCCGTCGACGGTACCTTCAAGGGCATCTACATCCAGGGCGAGGACATTCTGCAGTCCGACCCTGATACCAAGCATGTCGCGGGCGGTCTTGCCGCGATGGAATGCGTCGTCGTGCACGATCTCTTCCTCAACGAGACCGCGAACTACGCGCATGTGTTCCTGCCGGGCTCGACCTTCCTCGAGAAGGACGGCAGCTTCACCAATGCCGAGCGCCGCATCAACATGGTGCGCAAGGTTCTGGAGCCAAAGGCGCGCTACGCCGACTGGGAGGCGACGCAGGAGCTTGCCCGCGCGATCGGGCTGGACTGGAACTACCAGCATCCTTCCGAGATCATGGACGAAATCGCCAAGACGACGCCAAGCTTCGCCAACGTCTCCTTCGAGCTGCTCGACCGTGTCGGATCGGTGCAGTGGCCCTGCAACGAGAAGGCGCCGCTCGGCACCCCGATCATGCATGTCGATGGTTTCGTGCGCGGCAAGGGTAAGTTCATCCGCACCGAATACGTGGCGACGGATGAAAGGACCGGGCCGCGTTATCCGCTGCTGCTCACTACGGGCCGGATCCTGTCGCAGTACAATGTCGGCGCCCAGACGAGGCGCACCGAGAATGTGATGTGGCACGCCGAGGACCGGCTGGAGATCCATGCGCACGACGCCGAGAACCGCGGCATCCGCGAAGGCGACTGGGTGCGGCTGGCGAGCCGTTCCGGCGAGACGACGCTGCGCGCGCTGATCACCGACCGGGTGTCGCCGGGCGTCGTCTATACGACCTTCCATCACCCAGACACGCAGGCGAATGTGATCACGACCGACTTCTCGGACTGGGCAACCAACTGTCCGG
Organism: Mesorhizobium sp. M5C.F.Ca.IN.020.29.1.1; assembly: GCF_003997375.1. NCBI lineage: Bacteria > Pseudomonadati > Pseudomonadota > Alphaproteobacteria > Hyphomicrobiales > Phyllobacteriaceae > Mesorhizobium > Mesorhizobium sp. M5C.F.Ca.IN.020.29.1.1. The sequence continues at coordinate 1,745 of NZ_RZSW01000304.1, forward strand.
AATACAAGGTCACCGCCGTGCAGGTGACGCCGTCCAATGGCCCGACCGACTGGCAGAGGGACTATAACGAGCAGGCCCGCCAGAGCCGGCGCATCGCCCCGCTGGAAGCGGCGGAGTAGTCTTGGCCGTGCGCCGCAAAGCAACGACGCAGATATCGCGGCTGGCACACCGCGCCAGCGGCACTGCGGCCGCCAACCGCATGGTGCCGGAAGAGACGCCGGTGGCGTTCTCCTTCGCCGGCACCACGCATGCGGTGATGATGGCGAGCCCGGCCGACTTCGAAGATTTCGCGCTCGGCTTCTCGCTCACCGAGGGCATTATCGCTGCGCCAGAAGAGATCGAGGCGATCGAGGTCGAGTATCTCGGCGCCGGGATCGACATCCAGATCCGGTTGAAGGACCGGGCCAACACGCGCTTCCAGGCGCGGCGCAGACGGCTCGCCGGCCCCGTCGGCTGTGGGCTATGCGGTATCGAGTCGATCGAGGAAGCGATGCGTTCGGTCGACGCGGTCGGTTCGTCCAAGATTACGCTTAGTGTCGAGGACATCACCCGCTCGGCCAAGCTCTTGTTGAAGGTGCAGCCGCTGCACACGGAGACCGGAGCGGTACATGCCGCCGGCTTCTACGCGCCCGGCAAGGGCATCGTCATGGCGCGCGAGGATGTCGGCCGCCACAACGCCCTGGACAAACTCGCCGGTGCGCTGGCGAAAGCCGGTATCTCAGGTGCGTCGGGCGCGGTCGTGGTGACGTCGCGTGTCTCGGTGGAGATGGTGCAGAAGACGGCCGCCATCGGTGCTGCCATCATCATCGCCGTTTCGGCGCCGACCGCCCTTGCCATCCGCACGGCCGAGACCGCCGGAATGACGCTGGTGGCGCTGGTGCGCGGCGATGATTTCGATATTTTCACCCACCCTGACCGGGTGGTTTGCGGAGTTGCCAAGCATGTCGCATGACGAAGACCACATCACCAGCACCAGGGAAAAGTTGGTGCGCATGGCCAACCAGATCGCGGCCTTTTTCCATTCCAAACCGCGCGAAGAAGGCATTGCCGGCGTGGCCGAGCACATCAACAAGTTCTGGGAGCCGAGGATGCGGCAGCAGTTCTTCGAGATGCTGGACAGCGGCACCGAGAATTTCGACGAGCTCGTGGTGGCCGCTTCGGCCAGGATCAAGCGACCAAAGACGCCCGAGCAGGCTGACATGAGCCTTGGCTACACCCAGCCTACGCAGGCCGAAGCGCGGCCCGCTGAAATAGCCTAAAGCCCGTCGCATTTGAACGGATTCATGCGACGCGCTTTAAGTTCTTGTTTTTGGCGCATGTCGTTATCGCAAAACCGCTGCGCACTTTTGCGCGACATGCACTAGGAGCCGCCAAAGGGTCCTATATTCCAGTCCTCTAAAGTTTGGCTGCCGCAAACGGCTTGGCTCTGCCATGGTTGACGAAATCGTCTGGCCGGGCGGGGTCGTTGCGTGAGGCCGATCGAGACCAGATATGCCCATAGGGATAACGTGCGATCGCCTATCAGGTGGTCGGCCAGGGTTCATTCGATCTCGTTTTCGTGCCGGGCTTCATTTCCAATCTCGACCTGCACTGGGAAGACGAAGGCTACAGCCGGCTGCTGAAGCGGCTTTCAGCCTTCTCGCGGCTGATCCTGCTCGACAAACGCGGCACCTTCCAGGAGACTTGGCGGCTGCTGGTTGGGCACCATGGCGGCCGCACTGCAGGGACGCATGGCGAGATGATGATGTCGCGCTTCGACGGACCAGCGCGCGCCATACGCTGCGCGGTGGCGCTGCGTGATGCGGCACAGGGGATCGGCGTGGCCAACGCGCAGGGCGTGCATGTTGGCGAGATTGAATCGCGCGGGCGGCCAACGGGCTGACCGCGCGCGTGACGATGCAGCTCGCCGCCCAGGCCGCCCGCGGCAACATCCTGGCCGTCGACGGGGAGAAGGGAGACTACCGTGCGCAACCATCACATGGCGGACGGCCGTGTAGTCTTCCAAGGCATATAGTGACATGTCCTTGCCGTAGCCGGACTGTTTCAGCCCGCCATGCGGCATCTCATTGGTCAGCATAAAATGGGTGTTGATCCAGGTGCAGCCATATTGCAACCGAGCGGCTGTCGCCATGGCGCGCGAGACATCCTTGGTCCACACCGAGGACGCGAGGCCATAGTCGCTGTCATTGGCCCAGTTCACCGCCTCGTCGACCTCGGAAAAGCGGGTAACGGAGACAACCGGCCCGAATACTTCGCGGCGCACGATCTCGTCTTCCTGCAGCGCGCCGGCGACGACGGTTGGCTGGTAGAAGAAGCCGGAGCCCTCGCCCGGCTTGCCGCCGGTGGTGATCTCGATGTGCTTCAGTTCCGAGGCGCGCTCGACGAAGCTCGAGACGCGGTCGCGCTGGCGACGTGAGATGAGCGGCCCGATCTCGTTCTCGGTGTCGTCGGAGCGGTTGTATTTGATGGTCGAGACGGCGGAGGAAAGGTCGGCGACGAGCTTGTCGTAGATCTTCTTGCCGGCATAGATGCGGCAGGCGGCAGTGCAGTCCTGGCCGGCATTGTAGTAGCCGAAGGCGCGCAGGCCATTGATCACCGCGCCGAGGTCGGCATCTTCGAAGACGATAACCGGCGCCTTGCCGCCGAGTTCGAGATGCGTGCGCTTGACCGATTTGGCTGCTGCCTGCAGCACCTTCTTGCCGGTGGCGACGTCGCCGGTGATCGAAATCATGTTGACTTTCGGGTGGTTGATCAGCGTGTTGCCGACGCTGTCGCCGCGGCCGAGCACAACGTTGACGACACCTTCCGGCAGGATTTCAGCGAGGATCTTCGCCAGCTTCAGCGAGGTCAGCGGCGTCTGCTCCGACGGCTTGAAGACGACGGTGTTGCCGCCGGCAATCGCCGGCGCCAGCTTCCAGGCCATCATCATCAGCGGATAGTTCCATGGCGCGATCGAGGCGACGACGCCGATGGCATCGCGGCGGACCATAGAAGTGTGACCGGGGATGTATTCGCCGGCGATCTGGCCGGGCATCGAGCGGACAGCGCCGGCAAAGAAGCGGTAACAGTCGACGATCGCCGGGATCTCGTCGTTGAGCACGGCATTGATTGGCTTGCCACAATTGAGCGCCTCGAGGGCAGCGAAATCTTGTGCCGCGGCCTCGATGCGATCGGCGATTTTTAGGAGATAACCGGAGCGCTGCGCCGGTGTGGTGCGCGACCAGGTGACGAAGGCCCTTTCGGCCGCCAGCACCGCTGCCTCGATCTGCGCCTGGCTCGCTTCGGGCAGGTTGAGGATGGTCGCCCCGGTCTTCGGATTGAGGATTGGTTCCTCGGTTTCGGTGCCCTTCTCGAATTTCGAGCCGATCAGCATCTTGGTGTCCATGGAAGTCTCTCCCTTATGGATTCTTGACGTCATTTGCCCGAACCGGCGATCTGGTCGCCGTCGCGGGTGAGGTAATAGGCGACGAGGATGGGCAGCAGCGTCACCAGCACGACGACCATGGCGACGACATTGGTGACCGGGCGCTGGCGCGGACGGATCAGCTCTTCCAGCATCCAAATCGGCAGCGTCTGCTGCTGGCCGGCGGTGAAGGTGGTGACGATGACCTCGTCGAACGACAGCGCGAAGGCAAGCATGCCGCCGGCGAGCAGGGCGGTGGCGATGTTGGGCAGCACGACATGGCGGAAGGTCTGGAAGCCGTCGGCGCCAAGGTCCATCGATGCCTCGATCATCGAGCCGGAGGTGCGGCGAAAGCGGGCGACAGCGTTGTTGTAGACAACGACGACGCAGAAGGTGGCGTGGCCGAGCACGATCGTCCAGAACGAGAACGGAATCTCGGCCAGCGAAAAGGCTGAACGCAGCGCGATGCCGGTGATGATGCCGGGCAGCGCAATCGGCAGGATGACCAGCAGCGAGATGGTTTCGCGGCCAAAGAACCGTGTTCGCGACACGGCGGCCGCGCAGAGCGTGCCGAGGACCAGGGCGACGAGCGTCGAGATAGCGGCGACACGCACCGACAGCGACAGCGACTGCCACACGTCCGGGCGGTTCCAGGTGACGGCGAACCATTGCGTCGTCAGCCCCGGCGGCGGCCAGGCGAAGCTCCTTTCCTCGGTCGTGAAGGCATAGATGAAGATCAGGAATATCGGCAGATGCAGGAACAGCAAGCCGCAGGCAGCGGCGATCTTCAGGCCGAGAGGAGCGGATGGTGAGCCATCAGAGCGCATCGAAGGCCCCCATGCGCTTGGCGCCCCAGAGGTAGAAGCCCATGATGACGATGGGCACCACGGTGAAGGCGGCGGCGAGCGGGATGTTGCCGGCGGTGCCCTGCTGCGAATAGACGGCCTGGCCGATGAACAGCCGCGAGGTGCCGATGATCTGCGGGATGATGTAATCTCCGAGCGTCAGCGAGAAGGTGAAGATCGAGCCGGCGACGATGCCCGGGAGCGCCAGCGGGAACAGCACGTTGCGGAAGGTCTGGCCGGGAGAGGCCCCGAGATCGGACGAGGCCTCGACCAGATTGCCGGGCACGCGCTCGAGTGCCGCCTGCACCGGCAGGATCATGAAGGGCAGCCAGACGTAGACGAAGACGATGAAGGTGCCGGTGGACGACACCGACAGGGAATTACCGCCGACGATCGGCAGCGACAGCCAGGCATCGAGCAGCCATAGAAGATGCAGCTTTGCGAGCAGCCAGGTGAGGATGCCTTCCTTGGCGAGGATGAGCTTCCAGGCGTAAATCTTGACCAGATAGCTCGACCACAGCGGCAGCATGATGCCGAGATAGAACAGCGCCTTCCAGCGGCCGCGCGCATAGCGCGCCGCGTAATAGGCGGTGGGAAAGGCGATGATCGCGGAGGCGAACGTGACCAGGGCCGCCATCGTCACCGTGCGCAAGATGATGTCGAGATTTGCGGGCTGCAGCAGATCGCCATAGGTCTTCAGCGTGAATTCACGGTTGATGAGGCCGGAGAATTCGTCGATCGAGAAAAAACTTTGCAAGAGCAGTGCGAACAGCGAGCCGATATAGACGATGCCGAGCCACAGCACCGGCGGCAGCAGCATCAACAGCAGCAGGAGCTTGGGCCTGCGCCAGAACAGGTCCGACAGCGCGCCGCGCAAGCCGCGCGCGCGAGGAAGGAGGGCTGGGGCAGGTTTTGCCTGGGCAGCGGTCAGAGTCATGGCTTCTTCGACCGGTTGCGTTCCTTCGCGCCATGAAGCGCCTTGCCTTGGCTATTAGCGACAGTTGCCGAAAGCGCCATCATGCCGGCTCGTCCATAAGATGCAAATGCTCGCGGTTGAAGGTGAGCACGACCGCCTCACCGTCCTTCGGCAAGGCGGCACCGGCCGGCACGATCGCGTGCAGGCGCAAGCCGTCGGCGTCGAGCGCCAGTCTGGTCGTGGCGCCGAGATAATTGGTCGAGACGAGACGAGCGGCAACGCCATCGCCCTTCGCCGCCCGCCCGATGCGAATGGATTCAGGGCGCAGGCTGCCCCAGCGATGCTGGCCGGAATAACGCTGGACGAAATCCGGCGGCAGCACATTGGACGAGCCGACGAAATCGGCGACGAAGCGCGTCTTCGGACGCTGGTAGATGTCCTCCGGCGTGCCGATCTGCATGATCTTGCCGTCGTTGAAGACGGCGACGCGATCGGCCATCGACAGCGCCTCGCCCTGGTCGTGGGTGACGAAGACGAAGGTGATGCCGAGCGCCTTCTGCAGCGACTTCAGCTCCTCCTGCATGTTCTCGCGCAGTTTGAGGT
>NZ_RZSW01000305.1:0-7496 GCF_003997375.1 Mesorhizobium sp. M5C.F.Ca.IN.020.29.1.1
TATCCTTTGGAACTAATGGGTTTACTTGCCGTCGGCGGCGATGCGCACCTTGATCATGCGATCGGGATCAGTGACAACCCCGTTCTGTGCCGCATCGCCTTTCTTTATCTGGTCCACCAACTCCATCCCGTTCTCGACATTACCGACGATAGTGTACTGGCCATCGAGCGGCGGCGCCGGCGCGAACATGATGAAGAACTGGGAATTGGCGGAATCCGGGTCCTGCGAGCGGGCCATGCCGACCACGCCGCGCTCGTAGCGCTCGGACGTCGAGAATTCGGCCGGTAGGTCGGGAAGATCGGAACCACCAGTACCGACAGCATCGGAGTTGAAGCCGTTCTTCATGTTGCCGAACTTCACGTCGCCGGTCTGCGCCATGAAGCCGTCGATGACGCGGTGGAAAGCGACGTTGTCGTAAGCGCCCTGACGAACCAGCTTCTTGATCTGCTCGACATGCTTCGGCGCGAGATCGGGCCTGAGCGCGACTGTCACGTCGCCGCCCTTCAGCGTTATGATCATGGTGTTTTCAGGATCGGCCGCGAACGCCGAAACGGTTGCAGCCACAAGACTGAAAACAACGACAAAGCAGGTGGCGAGCCTTTTGAGCGGCATGGATATTTCTCCGAAAACCTTTGTTTCAAGCATGTCGTTGTCCCAAAGCCGGGTTCCACGTTGGGGCGACACGCATTATTTCGCGAATTTGGCGGTAAGAGCGCCGGCCACAGCCGCCGGCACGAAGGGGCGGATGTCGCCTCCCATGGAGGCTATCTGACGGACAAGTGTGGCGGTAATGGTTCGCACCGAAGGGCTGGCGGGCAGAAAAACTGTCTGCAGTTCCGGCGCCATCGTCTCGTTCATGCCGGCCATCTGCATCTCGTAGTCGAGATCGGTGCCATCGCGCAGGCCGCGGATCATGATCGAGGCGCCCTGCTTCCTGGCCGCGTCGATGACCAGCCCGTCGAAAGCGACAATCTTGATGCGCGCGCCGTCGCGGCCAAATTCGGCCTTCGTCGCTGCTTCGATGAGGCCGACCCGTTCCTCGAACGAAAACAGCGGCTTTTTGCCGGGATGAATGCCGATCGCCGCATAGACTGTGTCCGCCACGGCCAGCGATGCCTTCAGCACATCGAGATGGCCGTTGGTCAGCGGGTCGAAGGAGCCGGCATAAAGGGCGATGCGTTCGGTCATGGCAGGTGCTTCTAGCGAGCCTCTCTCGCAAAGGCAAATCCGATCAGCGAGCCGCCAATGCATGTCGCCCAAAAGTGTGCAGCGGTTTTGGACAACGACATGCACCCAAACAGAGCCTCAAAGCGCAACGCCTGAGCCACGGTAATCGCGACGCGCTTTGTGTGAACCTTTTGGCCGAGATGAACGACCAATGAACGGGCCGATCACGAAGCCTTCACGCAGCGTTCACTAGGTTGCAGCTTCAGGAGATGAAACCAAAACCCCATTTAATCGTTGCTAGGTGCAGGAGACACGCACATGCTGATCTACATGCTCGCCACCGCAATGACCGTCGCCATGCTGATCGCCACCGTATTCGGGCTGCATCAGGAAGCAGAGCGCGTCCGCGCCAAGTCCAATGCCAAGCGGTTCGGAGGCTTTGGTATCCGCAAGCCGTTTCGCCACCGCTAGCTGTTGACGGCGCCGGCCCATCGGGCCGGCATTGCCCGTCAAGACCTACTCGGCGTTGTTGTCCGGGTATCGATATCCAGAGTTGCGTCGCCCTCGACACTCTCTTCCGCTTCCTCGTCCGATTGCGGTTCCGATATCCGCTCCACCGAAACGACCTTCTCGCCGTCGGCCGTGTTGAAGATGGTCACGCCCTTGGTGGCGCGGCTGGCGAAACGAATGCCGTTGACCGGCACGCGGATGACGGTGCCGCCATCCGAGACAAGCATGATCTGGTCGTCATTGCCGACCGGGAAAGTCGCCACCAGACGGCCGATCTCAGCCACTTTCGACACATCGGTGGCGCGGATGCCCTTGCCGCCGCGCCCTGTAAGGCGGAAATCATAGGAAGACGAACGCTTGCCGTAGCCATATTCCGTCACCGTCAGCACGAATTGCTCGTGTGCCTTGAGGAATTCGTAGCGCTCGTCGGAAAGCTCCGTCTCCTCGCCGACTTCCTCATTGGTGAGTTGAATGTCTTCGTCCTCGCCCGCCGCAATGCCGGCGGCGAGCCGCCTTTCCGCCGCCACTCGCCTGAGATAAGCGGCGCGCTCGGCCGGCGGCGCCTCGACATGTTCGATCACCGCCATCGAGATCACCCGGTCGGTGGCAGCCATGGCGATGCCGCGCACGCCGACCGAGTTGCGGCTCTGGAAGACGCGCACGTCGCTGACCGAGAAGCGGATGCACTGGCCGGAGCTTGCGGTCAGAAGCACGTCGTCATTGTCGGTGCAGGTCTCGACGCCGAGGATCTCGTCGCCTTCCTCTTCCAGCTTCATCGCGATCTTGCCGTTGCGGTTGACCTGGACGAAGTCCGACAGCTTGTTGCGGCGCACCGTGCCGCGGGTGGTGGCGAACATCACGTCGAGCTCGCCCCAGCTGGTCTCGTCCTCAGGCAGCGGCATGATGGTGGTGATGCGTTCGCCCTGCTCCAGCGGCAGCATGTTGATCAGCGCCTTGCCGCGCGACTGCGGATTGCCGATCGGCAGGCGCCAGACCTTTTCCTTGTAGACGATGCCACGCGAGGAGAAGAACAGCACCGGCGTGTGCGTGTTGGCAACGAACAGCCTTGTGACGAAATCCTCTTCCTTGGTCGACATTCCGGATCGGCCCTTGCCACCGCGCCGCTGCGCCCGGTAGAGCGATAACGGCACGCGCTTGATGTAGCCGGAATGGCTGACCGTCACGACCATATCCTCGCGCTGGATCAGGTCCTCGTCTTCCATATCAGCCCCGCCCTCGGAGAGCTCGGTGCGGCGCGGCGTGCCGAACTCGTCGCGGACGGCGGCAAGCTCGTTCTTGACGATCTGCTGAATGCGGGCGCGGGACGACAGGATGTCCAGGTAGTCCTTGATCTCGTCGCCGATCGTGTTCAACTCGTCGGCGATTTCGTCGCGGCCGAGCGCGGTCAGGCGCTGCAGGCGCAGTTCGAGGATGGCGCGCGCCTGTTCCTCGGACAGATTGTAGGTGCCGTCCTCGTTGATGCGGTGGCGCGGATCGTCGATCAGCAGGATCAGCGATTCGACGTCGCCCGAAGGCCAGCGCCGCTCCATCAACTGCTCGCGCGCCGTCTGCGGGTCCGGCGCGGTGCGGATCAGCTTGATGACCTCGTCGATGTTGGCGACGGCAATGGCAAGGCCGACCAGCACATGGGCGCGGTCGCGCGCCTTGCGCAGCAGGAATTTCGTGCGCCGGCTGATCACGTCCTCGCGGAAGGCGACAAACGCCTTCAGCATGTCGGTCAGCGTCAGCAATTCCGGCTTGCCGCCGTTCAGCGCCACCATATTGGCGCCGAACGACGTCTGCAGCGGCGTAAAACGGTAGAGCTGGTTGAGGATGACGTCAGCGACCGCGTCGCGCTTCAGTTCGATGACGACGCGGTAACCCTGGCGGTCGCTCTCGTCGCGGATATCGGATATGCCCTCTATGCGCTTGTCGCGCACCAGCTCCGCCATCTTCTCGATCATCGACGACTTGTTCACCTGGTAGGGAACTTCGGTGATGACGATCGATTCACGGTCGTTGCCGCGCGCCTCGACGTTGACGCGCCCGCGCATGACGATGGACCCGCGGCCGGTCGAATAGGCGCTGTAGATGCCGGAGCGGCCGAGCACGATGCCGCCGGTCGGGAAATCCGGCCCCGGAATGATCTCCATCAACGCCGGCAGATCGATCGCCGGATTGTCGATGAGGGCGATGGCGCCGTTGCAGACCTCGCCCAGATTGTGCGGCGGGATGTTGGTGGCCATGCCGACGGCGATGCCGCCGGAGCCGTTGACCAACAGGTTTGGAAAGCGCGCCGGCAGGACTTTCGGCTCGCTGCCGGACGCATCATAAGTGTCCTGGAAATCGACGGTGTCCTTGTCGATGTCTTCCAGCAACTCATGCGCGACCTTCGTCAGGCGCGATTCGGTGTAACGCATCGCCGCCGGCGGATCACCGTCGATCGAGCCGAAATTGCCCTGCCCGTCGATCAGCGGCACACGCAGCGACCAATCCTGCGCCATGCGCACCAAGGCGTCGTAGATCGAGGCGTCGCCATGCGGATGGTATTTACCCATCACGTCGGCGACCGGGCGCGCCGACTTCACGTATTTGCGGTTCCAGTGGTAGCCGCTCTCATGGGCGGCATAGAGGATGCGGCGATGCACCGGCTTCAGCCCGTCTCGCACATCGGGCAGCGCACGGCTGACGATCACGCTCATGGCGTAATCGAGGTAGGAGCGCTGCATCTCCTCGAGGATGGATATCGGCTCGATGCCGGTCGGGCCGCCGTCGGCGCCGCGCGGTGTCTTCTGGTCGGTCAAAATCAGGTCACAATCTAATCGGGAATCACTCGGTGCTTATATAGGAAGCCGGGTCGAAACTCCAATATCCGCGGTAGTTTTCCAGTGTCGATTTTTGTGGTGATTTCAAAAGGATATCACTGATTGCGACGATATGGCCGAGGCGCTTTTTCGTCGCTCTCGCGGCAAAGCTCATTGTCAGGCCAATTTGCTTCACAACGCCGGAACGGCGGATGCGTTCGGCAATTTATCGCCTCGCCGCCGGACCCGATAGGCGCCGGGCGCCTCCCCCATCACGCGCCGGAATCGGCGGTTGAAGGTCGACAAATCGTTGAACCCCGCCTCGTACGCGATCGTCGAGATCGCCTCGTCCGACATGCGCAGCCGCACCGCCGCCCTGTGCAGCCGGGTTTTCAGCAGGAACTGGTAGGGCGTCATGCCCGCGACGCGTCGGAACGTGCGCAGGAAATGATACGGGCTGGTCGCCGTCTCGCTTGCAAGCGCAGCAAGCGAGACCGGCCGGTCGGCATCCAGCTCAATGCGCCGCACCGCCTCCGCGACACGTTTCTCGTCGCGGCGGCTCGGCATCCGGGCAGCAGGCGTGACGCCGGAGGCGACGGCTGCGCCGGCAATCCGCAGACCGATTTCCTCAAACGCGTCGACGTCGGCCATCTCGCGTGCGGATTCCGCCTCGGCCAGCAGCGGTGCCAGCGCCGGCAAGGGCGGCAGCCGCGGCGTCTCGAAGGCCAGCTTCTTCACGCCCGGCATGTCGGCAACGATCTGTTCCATATAGGCCGGCTCGAACTGGAAGGAGAGGCAGCGGTCGCCGGCGCCATGCTCGTGCCCACACTCATAGCACGTGCCAGGGTTGCCGAGCAGGAGCGCGCCCGGCGTCAGCATCGCATTGCCCTGGCGTGCGCGGTAGCGGAATGTGCCATTGGTCACCACGGCGACGCAGAAATTACGGTGCTCTTCCTCGAAAGGGCGATCGGAGGCGCCGGCGGTGCAGACCACGTCCAACACCTGCCAGCCTCGTCCGGACGCCAGTGTATGCGCGCTCGTTGTCATGGCTTGAAAGATAGCAATTTTTCCCAAGCACAGAACCCTGCCGCCGCCTATTCCCTCCAGTCTCCTGACAAGATGAGGTCGAAGTCATGTTCAATTCATCTTCCTTTGTCGAAGCCCTGCACAGCGACGAGCCTGCCGGGGACCTGGCCGAAAAACTGAACCTTTACGGCCGCTTCGTCGGCGCCTGGACATTCGATGCCACGCGCCACCTCGAGGACGGCCAGGTGCTGACCGGGCGCGGCGAGGTGCATTTCGGCTGGGTGCTCGAGGGCCGCGCGATCCAGGACGTATGGATCCTGCCGGCGCGCGACGCCGGTCCCTCACCCTCCCTCGGCAAATGGACTTTCTATGGCACGACATTGCGTGTCTATGACCCCGGCGTCGAGGCCTGGCATATTTTCTGGAGCGATCCGCGCACCCAGTACTACAGCCGCCAGCTCGGCCGGGCCGAGGGCGACACCATCGTCCAGCAAGGCGCTGACGGCAGCGGCGCCTCGGTGCGCTGGAGCTTTTCCCGGATTACCGAAAACTCCTTCCGTTGGCTGGGCGAACGCTCTCAGGACGATGGCGCGACCTGGCGGCTCGAAGTCGAGTTCCTGGCGCGGCGAGCCGGCAGCACCTGACCTGCACGGTTTCCCCTGACGCTGCTTTGCTCTACCAATGCAGGGGTCTCGGGCACGGCCCGGCGGGGAGGGTCAGAGATGCCGAGCTTCGACAGCCTGTTCAACGCCTTCGTCACCATTCTCGTGACCATCGACCCGCCAGGCCTGGCACCGCTCTTCCTCGCCGTGACGCGCGGCATGAACCGCGAGGAGCGCAACCAGGTTTCCGTCCGCGCCTCGATCATTGGTTTCCTGGTGATGGCGCTGTTTGCAATCGCCGGTGCATCGATCCTGTCGGTGTTCGGCATCACGCTGCCGGCGTTCCGCGTCGCCGGCGGGTTCCTGCTGTTCTTCATCGCCTTTGAAATGGTGTTCGAGCGCCGGCAGGACCGCAAGGAAAAGATCGGCGACGTCGCCATCACCAAGGACATGATCCACAACATCGCCGCCTTTCCGCTGGCGATCCCCCTGATCGCCGGTCCGGGCGCGATTTCAGCGACCGTCCTGCTGTCCGGCTCTTTTCCAGGTTTTGGCGCGCAGGCAGCCCTTGTCGGCATCATCGCGATCTGTCTTGTCATCACCTACCTGGTGTTCGTGCTGGCCGAGCGCATCGACCGCATCCTCGGCCAGACCGGCCGCTCGATCCTGACGCGGCTGCTCGGCGTCATTCTGGCGGCGCTCGCCGTGCAGTTCGTCGCCGACGGCATCAAGGCGCTGATGGCGGCATGAAAACGAAAGCGGCCTCGCGCTTGATTGCCGAGGCTGTCATTATCGTCGTCCAGCTCGCGCGGCGAACCGCCGCCACCAGGCGCTATCCTACCTCGCCATCGTATCGATGACTTCGAAGTCGTGGGTGATCTCGGCGGTCTTTGCCATCATCGCGGTCGCCGAGCAGTATTTTTCGATCGACAGGTCGATCGCCCGTTTCACCTTGTCGCGCGAAAGCGCGCGACCCTTGACGATGAAATGCATATGGATGCGGGTGAACACCCGCGGCTCCTTCTCCGCCCGATCGGCGTCGAGTTCGACCACGCAGTCTTCGACCGCCTCGCGGCTCTTTTCGAGGATGTGGACGACATCATAGGCTGAGCAGCCGCCGGTGCCGAGCAGCACAAGCTCCATCGGGCTCGGCCCCGGCGTCCTGCCTTCCGGCCCGAACGCAGTTCCCAGCACCAACTTGTGGCCGCTGCCGGACTCGCCGACAAAGGTGCGCTCCTCGACCCACTTGACCCGTGCTTTCACCTAATACGTCCTTTCACTGCGCACCGCTTAAATGCAGAACGTCCCGAAATCCAAGACAGATTTTCGGGACGCCAACTCGTGGCCTCAAGTAGCTGGCGTTTTTCGCCCGCGTAAGGGACATCGC
>NZ_RZSW01000306.1:0-7487 GCF_003997375.1 Mesorhizobium sp. M5C.F.Ca.IN.020.29.1.1
AGGAGAAGCTGCAGGAACGTCTCGCCAAGCTGGCGGGCGGCGTTGCCGTCATCCGCGTCGGCGGTGCGACCGAGATCGAAGTCAAGGAAAAGAAGGACCGCGTCGATGACGCCCTCAACGCGACCCGCGCGGCCGTCGAAGAAGGCATCGTTCCCGGCGGCGGCGTCGCACTTCTTCGTGCTTCGCTGAGCATCAAGGCTGTCGGCGCCAACTCCGACCAGACCGCGGGCATCAGCATCGTGCGTCGCGCGCTGCAGGCTCCGGCTCGCCAGATCGCGTCCAACGCCGGTGCGGAAGCATCGATCGTTGCCGGCAAGATCCTCGAGAACAAGGGCCCGACCTTCGGCTTCAACGCCCAGACCGGCGAATATGGCGACATGATCGCCATGGGTATCGTCGATCCGGTCAAGGTCGTGCGCACGGCTCTCCAGGATGCGGCCTCGGTCGCCGGCCTGCTGGTCACCACCGAAGCCATGATCGCCGAGGCTCCGAAGAAGGAGTCGGCCGGCGGCGGCATGCCTGGCGGCATGGGCGGCGGCGGCATGGGCGGCATGGGCGGAATGGATTTCTAAGGAAATCCATCAGCACGCCCATGAACCGATAATGCTCAAGCCCGCAAGCGGGCTTGAGTGGCGGCATGGATTTCTAAGGAAATCCATCAGCACGCCCATGAACTGATAATGCTCAAACCCGCAAGCGGGCTTGAGTGGCGTCATGGATTTCTGAGGAAATCCATCAGCACGCCCATGAACTGATAATGCTCAAGCCCGCAAGCGGGCTTGAGTGGCGTCATGGATTTCTGAGGAAATCCATCAGCACGCCCATGAACTGATAATGCTCAAGCCCGCAAGCGGGCTTGAGTGGCGGCATGGATTTCTAATCCAGCCCATCAGCCTTCAGATACGGAAAGGGCGGCAGCGATGCCGCCCTTTTTATTTGTTACGCACCTCAATCGCCGTGCCAGCCGCGATCGGCGGGCGAGACCTCCTGTACCGCTGTACGCTTTGGCAATAGTTACGGCATGGATCGCAGGGCTGGAGCCATCTCTTGTTCGGCCTTCGGCGCTTTCGGCAGGGCTCCGCGCCGGCTTCGATGCGATCAAGGCCATAAAATATCAGCCCGCGGTTACCGCGACCTCTTTGGCAGGCAAGGCACCTTCTATCAGCGCGGCGACCTCATCGGCCACCGCCAGCACCGGGGCGCGGTCGCGGGTGGCGCGCGCGATCACCATCAGCCCTTCCAGCGATGATTCGACAAGCAGCGCCAGAGCGCGGGCGCGGCGCTCGGGCACCCCTGCCTTGACGAAGGCCGCCTGCAGCAAGCCTATCCATTGCTCGAAAGCCGACCGGCACAGTTCGGCCAGCTCCGGCACGTCGGTCGGCGAGTCCAGCACCACGGGCGCGATCGGGCAGCCAAGGGTGAACTGGTTGTCCTCCAGCATGCGCGCGACCGACTGATAGATATGGTGGACGGCCACCGCCGGATCTTTTTCGGCAGCCAGCTCTTCGCCAAGCCTTTGAGTCACCTTGTCAACGCTGTCGCGCGTCACTTCGATGACCAGTTGGTCCTTGCCGCCCGGAAAATGAAAATAGAGCGATCCTCGTGGCGCACCGGAGGCGCTCAAAATGTCGTTGAGCGAAGTACCGTGATAGCCGCGCTGCCTCAGCAGCAGCGCCGTCGCCTCCATCATGCGGGTGCGGGTTTCGTTGGCCATGTCAACCTCTGTCAGGAGTCAGCATTATAGACCTTGCACTAGATATGACAATCGGTTTACATAATATGTAGATCAGTCTATATATCTTGACGGCATTCGTGTAAGAGGAGAACGATAGAATGAGCATCCGTGAAGCAGAGGCCCAATGGCAGGGGTCGTTAAAAGAAGGTTCGGGCCGCCTGCGGCTTGGCAGCGGCGTCTTCGAAGGCGCCTATTCCTTCCCGTCGCGCTTCGAAAACGGTCCCGGAACGAATCCGGAGGAACTGATTGCGGCGGCGCATGCCAGCTGCTTTTCAATGGCGCTGAGCGCAATAGCAGGCAGCGGCGGCCATGTCCCCGTACGGATCCACACCGTCGCCAAGGTGCATCTCGGCATCAGCACGGCCGGACCGACGATCACCCGCATCGAGCTTGAAACGGAAGCCGAAGTCCCGGGCCTGGCGCCCGAGGAATTCCAGCGGCTTGCCCAATCCGCGAAGACGACATGCCTGGTCTCCCGAGCTTTGGCCGGCGTGGCGGATATCAGGCTCAAGGCCGACCTCGTCACGGCCGCCGCTGCGGAAAAATGAAATCAGGAGGTGCCAAGATGGAACAGAATAGCATCATGCTCGTCCATCCAGACGACCAATCCAGACGGACGGCCGAGATCATGCGGCGCTTCAACGACGTATTCCAAAATCATGATCCGTCGGCACTCCCGGGCCTGGTGGCCGAGGACTGCGTCATCGAAAATACCATGCCGGCGCCAAATGGCGCCCGCCATGCCGGGCGGGAGGCGTGCGTCGGCCTATGGTCGGCGATCGCCAGCGAACCCAGCACCCGCTTCGACCTTGAAGAGACGTTCGTCGCCGGTGAACGGGCGACAATCCGCTGGCGTTACTGGCGTGCCGACGGCAACTCCATCCGCGGCGTCAATCTGATGCGCGTAGCGGACGGGCAGATCGTCGAGGCGATGGGGTACGTCAAGGGATAGCCAACGGGTGCTACCGCTCGGTCAGCGCCAGTTTTGCGCCGAGCGCGACGAAGGCGCCGGCGAAGGTGCGGCGCATCCAGGTCAGCACCATCGGCCGCGACACGACATGGCTGCGGATCGAGGCGGCGAAGATGCCGTAGCCGACGAAGACGACAAAGGTCAAAAGCATGAAGACGGTGCTGAGTTCCAGCATCTTCGACAGCGCACGCGGTTCGGTGGTGCTGACGAATTGCGGCAGGAAGGCGAAGAAGAAGATCGACAGCTTCGGGTTGAGGATGTTGATGAGAATGCCCGAGGTGATCACCTTGCCGGCCGAGCGCGGCGCGACATCGTGCCCGACGCTCAAGCTGCCGCTCTCTTTCAGCGTGTTCCACGCCATGTAGAGCAGGTAAGCGACGCCCAGATATTTCAGCGTCTCGAAGGCGAGTGCGCTGGTGTGCAGCAGCGCCGCCAGACCGGTGATGGCGGCCGCCATATGCGGAATGATGCCGAGCGTGCAGCCGAAAGCAGCGATGATGCTGGCGCGCGCGCCGCGCGAAAGCCCGGCGCTCAGGGTATAGAGAACGCCAGTGCCGGGCGAAGCCACGACAATCAGCGAGGTCAACAAGAATTCGATGCTCACGGATGATCCTCCTGTGCCCTGCCCGTCGGCAAGGTAGCCAGCGAACCGCGCGGGCACAAGCCAGCCCGGGGGCCAGGCAGTGTCTCATTTCAAGCATTGCCCCTGAAGCGACATTCGCATTGAGGTCAACAGCCAGTCTGGTGGACCGGCCGCCGCATCGGCGCATAGTCGTCGACTTACGCGATCTTGCCTTTGGGGAACAGTCGTGTGAGGGGGGCACGCCATGGAAGTCGCTGATGGCGCACGTGTCGACGTTCACGTCCCGTATACTCTCGTCCATTCCGATCGTGAGATCAGGCGTCTCAGCCATCAGGCGGGCATCATTAACCCGATCACGCGAAGAATCTTGCTGTCTGCGGGTATAAGACCCGGGATGCGCGTGCTCCACGTCGGCTGTGGCGCGGGCGACGTTACATTCCTGGTTTCCGAGATGGTTGGCAGCGAAGGTCAGGTCATCGGCGCAGATCGGGCTCCGGCGGCTCTTGCGGCGGCGGAGGGGCGCGCGGCGGCGCATCCGATCCAGAAAGTCAGCTTCCATGAAGGCGATCCCGCGGCACTCTCGTTCGACCGACCGTTCGACGCCGTGATCGGCCGTTATGTTCTGATCTTTCAAGCCGATGCTGTGGCCATGCTGCGTGGCGTCGCTCGTCACCTCCGGCCTGGTGGGACCGTCGTCTTCCATGAGCCGGATTGGAACGGCTGTCGATCCAGCCGCCAGCGCCGACCTACAACGACTGCTGTCGATGGATCGTCGAGACGTTCCGGCGCAGCGGTATCGAGACCAATATGGGTATCAAGCTCGATGCGGCTTCCGCGCGGCAGGATTGACCGCGCTCTCAATGCACTTGGAAGCGGTTGTTGGGGAACCAGGAGCGGTTTCGACTGGTCACACCAGACCGCTGAACTCATTGTCACGATGCTGCCGGAAATACAGAGCCGGGGAGTTGCGACGGCCGCTGAGGTCGATATTGAAACTTTGGGACAGCGCATGCAGCTCGAAATCGAGGCGGGTAGCGTGATCGTGAGCCGCTCGGAAGTGGGCGCCTGGTCGCGTGCCCCGACCTAAGTGACAAGACTGGAGCGACAGGGTAGCCCGTCCCAATCCTACTCCTGGGTTCTGGGCGGCTGCCTCGCAGGAAAGACCAAGGCGAATATCCCGCTCTTGGCAACGTGCTTGTTCTGGCAGATGAACCCACGGCTACTTCCCACTCATTCCGGGCGCGCTTTCTGATGGCTTCCTCAGGCGAACCATGCACTGCTTGCCCTGGTATCACCACGATCGGCCTGACCTTCGAACGACCCTTCACCGCGAAAGAGACCAGTCTGGAACGCTTCTTGACGACCATGCCGTATAAGCTAGATCTTGTCCTTGCGCCGTGACCACCTCCTCCTGAAGCAGGATAACCGTCATGTGTCACAAATCCTTTGGATCGCAGGAGCTGACAAAAAGCGAGGTCGTGGCGCATGCCGTGTCCTGCGCCGCAGCCGTTTTCTCTGCACGCACGGCTTTCATGATCCTTCGCTCAGGCAGAGAAATGCTTGCGGCAGCCCTCGTGCTCGGACTTTGCGCAACTGCGGCCGCTGACGACGTGCTTTTCGAAAACGTCCGCATCTTCGACGGAAAAGGCGCTGCACTTTCGGCCCCATCGAATGTGCTGGTCGAGGGCAATGTGATCGCGCGGATCTCGGCAAGTCCCATCGCGGCCGAAGGCGCGCGGCGCATTGCCGGCAACGGGCGAACGCTAATGCCGGGGCTGATCGATGCGCATTGGCACGCAATGCTGATTGCGTCCACGCCGGCAGAGGCGATGGGCGACGTCGGCTTCGCCAATCTTGCGGCCGGCGACGAGGCCACGGATACGCTGATGCGCGGCTTCACCACCGTTCGCGACGTGGGCGGGCCGGCGTTCGGCCTCAAGCGCGCGATAGATCAAGGCATCATAGCGGGACCGCGCATCTATCCGTCCGGAGCCATGATCACCGTGACCAGCGGGCATGGAGATTTCCGCCAGCTCAGCGACTTGCCTCGGACGATCGGCGGCTTGTTCACTCCCATGGAGAGGAACGGCGGCAGCATAGTTGTGGACAGCCCCGACGAGGTTCGTTTGCGTGCCCGCGAGCAGTTCATGCAGGGGGCCGCGCTGCTCAAGTTGACAGCGGGCGGCGGAGTGTCGTCGCCCCACAGCCCGCTCGACGTCACCACCTTCACCGAGCCCGAACTGCGGGCCGCCGTTGAAATTGCCGAGAATTGGGGCACCTACGTCGCCGCGCACGCCTTCACCTCGGATGCGATCCGGAAGGCTATCGCGGCTGGTGTCAAGTGCATCGAACACGGCTTCCTCATGGACGAGGCAACCGCCAAGCTGATCGCCGAAAAGGACATCTGGCTGAGCTTGCAGCCGCTTCCCGAATTGATGAGGACAGGCCTCCAAGAGGGTTCGGTCGAGCGAGCCAAGGCCGATGAGGTGTGGCCGGGCATCGGCAGGACCTACGAACTCGCGAAGAAATACAAGATCAAGACGGCATGGGGCACCGATGTCCTGTTCTCCCGCGCGTTGGCGAAGCAGCAGGGGGCAATTCTGGCGTCGCTCGCGCGTTGGTACACGCCTGCCGAAGCGCTCGTCATGGCGACTGGGACCAACGCCGAGCTCCTCGCGCTGTCGGGCCGTCGCAACCCCTATCCGGGGAAACTCGGCGTGATCGAAGAAGGCGCGCTCGCGGACCTCCTGCTCGTCGAAGGCAATCCGCTGGAGAACCTCGACGTGGTGGCCGATCCAGCCAACAACTTCAAAATCATCATGAAAGATGGCCTGATATACAAAAACACTATCTGACGCCCGTTATCACAGCGTCGGCAGGCCATGGCTGCGACGCGCCATCAGGCAATCGTCGCCACCGGGCATGCAGGCGCGGCAGACGTCCGGTCGGACCTCGTAGATGCCGCAGGCGGTCGACTTGCCGACCTCGCCGGCAAGCGCCGAGCAACGCACGCCGTCACAGCGCATGCCCGCTTCGTCGGCGGCCACATAGTCTTGCGGGATCCGGTCGAGCTGCGCGTCGTCCTCGGTCGAGAAGCGCGGCCATTCGGATGAATAGGAACAGCAGGCGCCGCAGCTCTGGCAGTCGAAGAGAGGGGCGGCGCGCTCCTCGAGAGGCGAAAAATCTCCGGCGCTCGCCAAGGCAAGCAGCCCTGACGCAACCGGATTCAGATCGGCGTTTCGCGGCAAAGACGCTATTTCTTCTTCCTGGTCTTGCGCGCCGCCGCTTCCGCCGGCGACTTGAACAGATCGGTCGCGGCCTCGGCGGTAACGTCGGCTTTCGGCGCGGCGGCCGGCTTGGCCAGCTTTGCGTGGCACCGGATGCTGCCGGCTGATCCCTGGCGGAAAATTTTATGGCCATATCAATCCTCGTCGGAGAAACGCGATAATGGCGCATTCGAGTTGCGAAGGCGGCCGATCAGCGCCGAGACCGCCGTGATGTTCATTTCCTCGGGCGACCAGTTCCTGGTCTCCTCGATGTGCCGGGGCGCCAGCTCGCGATGCGTGCTGCCACTATAGGCGGCATCCTGATGGGTGACGCGCTCGTGGGTCTTGGCATTTTCGCGGACATACTCGATCAGATAGTTCGGGCATTCGGAGCGGCCACGCACGCCGAGCCTGACCTGGGCATCGCCATGGGCGCGCTTGCAGCGCTCCAGCTTCTCGAGCACCCGGCGGACATATTCGACCGGCTTGTCGAGCTCTCCCACGATATCGGCGATGGTCGAATCGGCGGCGATCGCCTTTTGCGGGACGCGCTTGGTGGCCATCAGCGTTTGCCCACGCGCTTCGGCGAGGCTGCGAGCGCGGCGGTCGCAGCCATCTCGTCGGCTGCCTTTTCCAGGCGCAGTTCGCGCAGCCGCGCGGTCTTGGCTTCCCGGGCCTCGCTGACAGCATCCTGTTCGGAAATGATGCGGTTGAGCGACATGGACTGGGTCTGGGCCTTGCTGAAGATGGATTCGGCCTGGTCGCGGGGTTTCTTTGAAGTGGCGGTCAAGGTCTTTCTCCCGGTTCGGAGCATGATGCCGCAAAATGGCGAGACCGGTCTTTCGACCAGGACCACGCACCAAGCAACGGCAGTCGGATTCAAATTGCTGAGCATCCTTAACACGTTCAAGCGAACGCGCGGTGCTCTTTTCC
>NZ_RZSW01000307.1:0-7443 GCF_003997375.1 Mesorhizobium sp. M5C.F.Ca.IN.020.29.1.1
GCTGGACACACCGGCTGGCCTGGTCACCGCTGAATACAAACAGGTCGGCGAATATATCGAGGAGGTGCGAATCACCAACGTGCCGTCCTTCCTCCATGCCGAGGGACTGACGGTGGAATGTCCGCAGCTCGGCGAGATTATCGTCGACGTCGCCTATGGCGGCAATTTCTACGCCATCGTCGAGCCGCAGAAGAACTATCGCGACATGGCCGACCATTCCGCCGGCGACCTCATCGCCTGGGGCCCGGTAGTGCGGCAGCGGCTCAACGAGAAGTACGCCTTCGTGCATCCCGAGAATCCCTGCATCGACCGGCTTTCGCATATGCTGTGGACGGGTGCGCCGACCGACAGCCAGGCGGATGCGCGCAACGCCGTCTTCTACGGCGACAAGGCGATCGACCGCTCGCCTTGCGGCACCGGCACCTCGGCGCGGATGGCGCAGCTTCACGCCAAGGGCAAGCTTAGGACTGGCGACGATTTCGTCCACGAATCGATCATCGGCTCGCTGTTCAAAGGCAGGGTCGAGAAGGAAGTCACGGTGGCGGATAAGCCGGCGATCATTCCCTCAATCGGCGGCTGGGCGCGCATGACCGGATTGAACACGATCTTCATCGACGATCGCGATCCGTTCGCGCACGGATTCGTCGTCAATTAGAGAGTATCCTGACGCAGGGGAAATGAAAGGGAACGCAAAGATCAATCGCTCACGCGGCGCAACGATCCCGCTCATCAACTTATTTTGACGGCGATTCCTTCGAAACGGCGTGCATTTTGACGACGAATCGCCAAAGACATTGCGTTATGCCAATGATAGGGTCCGCGATAGTCCAGAGGCCGGGAAGGGAAGAACGGGCAATCCGATTGCGTGCTTCAAAATCACGCATGCCGATTAAAAAATGACGTTGCAATCCGGGCTCGAAACTTTACGACTAGGGGAAATACGAAAAGGAATGCGTCTGCATGGGCGACATTCCAGGGGAGCCGCGACAGCATGCAGTATTTTGTCCAGCAGCTTATCAATGGGCTGACGCTGGGATCGATCTATGGACTGATAGCGATCGGCTATACGATGGTGTACGGCATCATCGGCATGATCAATTTCGCCCATGGCGACATCTTCATGATCGGCGCTTTCGCCGCCCTCATCGTTTTCCTTATCCTCGGCGCGTTGTTCTATTCGGTACCGTTGGTGATCGCGCTCCTGGTCATGATGATCGTCGCAATGCTGTTGACCAGCATGTACAATTGGACGATCGAGAAGGTGGCCTACCGGCCTTTGCGCGGTTCGTTCCGGCTGGCGCCGCTGATCACCGCGATCGGTATGTCGATTGCGCTGTCCAATTTCGTCCAGGTGACGCAAGGGCCGCGCAACAAGCCGGTCCCGCCGATGGTGTCCAAGGTCTACAACATCGAAGGCATCAGCGTGTCGCTGAAGCAGATCATCATCGTCCTGGTCACCATAGTCCTGCTGGCGCTGTTCTGGTACCTGGTCAACAAGACCTCGCTTGGTCGAGCCCAAAGGGCGTGCGAGCAGGACCGCAAGATGGCCGCACTGCTCGGCATCGACGTCGATCGCACCATCTCGATCACCTTCATCATGGGCGCCGGCCTTGCCGCCGTCGCCGGCACGTTGTTCTTGATGTATTACGGTGTGGTGGTGTTTTCCGATGGCTTTACGCCCGGTGTGAAGGCATTTACTGCCGCGGTGCTCGGCGGCATCGGCTCGTTGCCCGGCGCCGTGCTCGGCGGGCTGATGATCGGCTTCATCGAAAGCATGTGGTCGGCTTATTTCTCGATCGATTACAAGGACGTCGCTGCCTTCTCCATCCTGGCGATCGTGCTGATCTTCCTGCCTTCCGGCATTCTCGGCCGGCCAGAAGTCGAAAAGGTCTGAGACAATGGCGGTCACCGCATCTCCGGAGCGCGACATCGTCGCCACCCCCATGCAGCGCGCCACCCGCGAAGCGCTCTATGCCGGCGCCATCGCGCTCGGCCTGTTCGTGCTGTTCATCGGCCTGAAGACCGACCAGAACATCTCCAACGAACTGATCCTGGTGCAGCGCTGGGGCTTGCTCGCCATCGTGGTTGTGATAACCATGGCCGGCCGTTTTCTCTACGTCGCCTACGGACAGCCCTTCCTGGCAAATCAGCAGATCGTCGACGTCGCCACCGGCCTGCTGCCGGAGAGCATGGCGACGCGGTTCTTCCGCCTGCCCTATTTCATCGCTGCCATCGCCACAGTGGCCGTGCTGGTTTTCCTTGCCGGCTCCCTTGACGGATTGCTGGGACCCGGTCTGGCCGGTTATGCACGGTTCCTGAGGGCGCTGGCGATCATCTACGCCCTCGCCTCTGTGCTGTTTTATTTCCGAACCTTCATCCATGCCCATTTTTCGGCGCTGGGCATAACCGCACTGGCGCTCTACCCGGTCATTGTCGTGCTGGTGCTTGCTTTGTACGGAGGATCGGTGGCCGCCGGGTTCCAGGGTTCTCTGAAATGGGTCGACAATTTCGGCATCCAGATCCTGATCTACGTGATGCTGGCCTGGGGGTTGAACATCGTCGTTGGCCTCGCCGGCCTGCTCGACCTTGGTTATGTCGCCTTCTACGCTGTCGGTGCCTATGCCTATGCGCTGCTCGGCACGCAATACGGCCTGTCGTTCTGGATCCTGCTGCCTGCCGCCGGCGCCATGGCTGCCTTCTGGGGCGTGCTGCTGGGTTTTCCGGTGCTACGCCTGCGTGGCGACTATCTGGCGATCGTGACGCTGGCCTTCGGCGAGATCATTCGTCTCGTGCTGATCAATTGGCGTGAGGTTACCAACGGCTCGGCCGGTATCTCCGGCATCCCCAAGGTCACCTTTTTCGGCCTGATGACGTTCAATGTCTCGGATCCGAACTATATCGCCAAGGTTTTCGACATCGCCACGTCGAGCGCCTACTACAAGATTTTCCTCTACTACCTGATCCTGGGACTCTGCCTGCTGACCGCCTTCGTCACCATAAGGCTTAGGCGCATGCCCGTCGGTCGCGCCTGGGAAGCGCTGCGCGAGGACGAGATCGCCTGCCGCTCGCTCGGCATCAACACCACCACCACCAAGCTCACCGCCTTTGCCACCGGCGCGATGTTCGGCGGCTTCGCCGGCTCGTTCTTCGCCGCGCGGCAAGGCTTCGTCAGCCCTGAATCCTTCATCTTCCTGGAATCAGCGATCATCCTCGCCATCGTCGTGCTTGGCGGCATGGGTTCGCTGGTCGGCATTGCTGTCGCCGCCATGGTGATGATCGGCGGCACCGAGGCGCTGCGCGAACTCGATTTCCTGAAGCAGGTCTTCGGTCCAGATTTCACTCCGGAACTCTACCGCATGCTGCTATTCGGCATAGCCATGGTCATTGTCATGGTTTGGAAGCCGCGCGGCTTCGTCGGCAGTCGTGAACCGACAGCCTTTCTCAAGGAGCGCAGGGCCGTATCCGGCTCCTTCACCAAGGAGGGCCACGGCTGATGAGCGATGCGAGCCCATCCATGAACGATGCCATCCTGCAGGTCGAGCATCTGTCGATGAAGTTCGGCGGTCTTGTTGCCATCGGCGACCTGTCCTTTCAGGCCAGGCGCGGCGAGATCACCGCGCTGATCGGGCCGAACGGTGCCGGCAAGACCACCGTGTTCAACTGCATCACCGGCTTCTATAAGCCGTCGGAAGGCATGATCACGCTCAGCCGGCGCGACGGCTCGAGCTTCTTGCTCGAACGCCTGCCGAACCACGAGATTCCGGCGCGCGCCAAGGTGGCGCGCACCTTCCAGAACATTCGTCTGTTCTCGGGCATGACGCTGCTCGAGAACCTGCTGGTGGCGCAGCACAACAAGCTGATGAAGGCTTCCGGCTACACCGTCCTCGGCCTGTTCGGCTTCAGCGGCTACCGGACGGCGTCGGCCGAGTCGATCGACCTCGCCAGGCACTGGCTGGAAAAGGCCGACCTCGTCGATCGAGCCGACGATCCGGCCGGCGACCTGCCCTACGGCGCGCAACGGCGCCTGGAGATCGCGCGGGCGATGTGCACGGGTCCGGAGCTGCTCTGCCTCGACGAACCGGCGGCCGGACTCAATCCGAAGGAATCGATGGCGCTCAACGCGCTTCTGATGGATATCAAGGACAACACCGGCACCTCGATCCTGCTGATCGAGCACGACATGGCGGTGGTCATGCAGATTTCCGACCATGTCGTGGTGCTCGAATACGGGCGCAAGATCTCGGATGGCAGTCCGCATGCGGTACGCACCGACCCGCGTGTCATTGCCGCCTATCTCGGGGTCGAAGACGAGGACGTCGAGACGGTGCTGACCGAGGTCGGCGACGAAGACGTCATCGAGCAACTGGACACGGGTCCGGATTCGGCGCACGGCCCGGGCACATCATCTTCGTATCTCGCCGGACCTGTGACCGACACGGTCGGGCACAGCGAGGGCGAACGGGTCACGGTGTCGAAGGGCGCCTCGAAAGCCGGGCAGGTCGACGCGAGGTCGAGCGCCGCGGCAGCCTCCCCGGCGGCAGCCAAGCAACCCTCTGCGGCCAAATCCTCAGCGGCAAAGCCGGCCACCAAGGCTCAGGTAAAGCCGAATACACCAGGCGTCTCCAAACGGCGCGGAGGGCGTAAATAATGGCCGGCACGACGCTGCTCGATATCAAGGGCGTCCAGACCTACTACGGCAACATCAGGGCGCTGAACGGCGTCGATGTCACCGTTAAGCAGGGCGAGATCGTGGCGCTGATCGGCGCTAACGGCGCCGGCAAGTCGACGCTGATGATGACCATTTTTGGTGCTCCACGGGCGCGGGCGGGCACCATCACCTTCGCCGGCATCGACATCACCCAATTGCCGACCCATGAGATCGCGCGCATGCGAATCGCCCAGTCGCCGGAGGGACGGCGCATCTTCCCGCGCATGACGGTGATGGAAAACCTGCAGATGGGCGCCAGCCTCGACAACCTCCAGCATTACGACGAGGATGTCGAGAAGGTGTTCACGCTGTTTCCGCGCCTGAAGGAACGCATTGCCCAACGCGGCGGCACGCTGTCGGGCGGCGAGCAGCAGATGCTGTCGATCGGACGTGCGCTGATGGCGCGGCCGAAGCTGCTCCTGCTCGACGAGCCGTCGCTGGGCCTAGCGCCGCTGGTCGTCAAGCAGATATTCGACGCCATCCGCGAGTTGAACCGCACGCAGGGGCTGACCGTGTTCCTGGTCGAGCAGAACGCCTTCGGCGCGCTGAAACTCGCCACGCGCGGCTATGTCATGGTCAACGGCAATGTGACGATGAGCGGCACCGGCAAGGAGTTGCTCGCCGATCCGGACGTGCGCGCCGCCTATCTCGAAGGCGGCCATCACTGAGTTCAGGAGTCTTCATCATGCAGGGCATTCTCTATGAGGAACCCTCGGTCTGGCAGTTCTTCTTTGTCACCTGCCTACTTGGCGGCTGGGCGGCATGGATGACAGGCAAGGCCTGCGCCCAAACATGGCGCAGCTTCGTCCAATTGTTCGCTTACATGCTCGGCCTCGGCATCGCCGTAAGGTTCATCCATCACGCACTGTTCGACGGCACGATGTTCTCGCTGCAGTACTACATCGTCGACACCATTGTCCTGATGATATTGGGCTTCATCGGCTATCAATACACGCGTACCAACCAGATGGTGACACAGTATAACTGGCTCTACGAAAGAGCATCGCTTTTGAGCTGGAAACCAAAAGGTTGACGTTCACCATTAACGCCATTCCGGGGATGAATCGGCGTGACAAGTGCCTGAAAATCGGCAAAGTACGTTTTCTGCGAGTAAAAGTGGGCATCGCATGAAAGCATCATCCACGCCCACTCTGTAAATGGGAGCGTTTTACATGAGAAAATCACTTTTGTCCGCCGTCGCCCTGACCGCGCTCGTCGCGTTCAGCGGAAGCGCGTGGGCTGACATCCTGGTCGGCGTTGCCGGTCCGATCACCGGTCCGAACGCCGCCTTCGGCGCGCAGCTGCAAAAGGGCGCCGAACAGGCTGTCGCCGACATCAATGCGGCCGGCGGCATCAACGGCGAGCAGGTCAAGCTCACGGTCGGCGACGACGTCTCCGATCCGAAGCAGGGCATCTCGGTCGCCAACAAGTTCGTCGCCGACGGCGTCAAGTACGTGGTCGGCCACTTCAACTCGGGCGTTTCGATCCCGGCGTCGGAAGTCTATGCCGAGAACGGTATCCTCGAGATCACCCCGGCTGCGACCAATCCGAAGTTCACCGAACGCGGCATGTGGAACACCTTCCGCACCTGCGGACGCGACGATCAGCAGGGCAAGGTTGCTGGCGACTATCTCGCCGCGAACTTCAAGGATGCCAAGATCGCTGTCATCCATGACAAGACGCCTTATGGCCAAGGCCTCGCCGACGAAACCAAGAAGGCGCTTGCAGCCAATGGCGTGACCGAGGCCATGTATGAAGGCATCAATGTCGGCGACAAGGATTTCTCGGCCCTCATCGCCAAGATGAAGGACGCGGGCGTCTCCGTCGTCTACTATGGCGGCCTGCACACCGAAGCCGGCCTGATCATACGCCAGCTCGCCGACCAGGGCCTCAAGGCAACCTTCATGTCCGGCGACGGCATCGTGTCAAACGAATTGGCCTCTATCGCCGGCGACGCCGTCGACGGCACGCTGATGACGTTCGCTCCGGATCCGCGCAAGAATCCGAACGCCAAGGAGCTCGTCGAGAAGTTCCGCGCGGCCGGCTTCGAGCCTGAGGCCTATACCCTCTACTCCTACGCGGCGATGGAAATCATCGCGGCCGCCATCGCCAAGACCGGTTCAGCCGATGACGCTCAGAAGGTAGCTGAGACCATCAAGTCGGCCGGCCCTTGGAAGACCACGATCGGCGAGATCGGATATGATGCGAAAGGCGACATCACCCGTCCGGATTACGTCATGTACACCTGGAAGAAGGGCGACGACGGCAAGTACACCTATGTCGAGAACGCACCCGGCAAATAACCGGACGTTGCTACATGAAGTGCCCGGCGCCTCGCGCCGGGCATTTTTCATAGGAGTTTCCCGAAAGCCTGGATCGGGACTGCGGGGCGTCGTCCGGACGGACTCGCAATGTGTCAGATCAAACTAAATCGGTTTAATTGCTTCCTTCGATTTTGTTTGCACTGCAGCATTTTCGCGTTAATCATGGCGCCAGTTCCCTTCCCGTCAGCGTCCGGAGCCTTGTCCTTGGCCATTTCGAAGATCCTTGTCGCCAATCGCTCCGAAATTGCCATCCGCGTCTTCCGCGCGGCCAACGAACTCGGCCTCAAAACCGTTGCGATCTGGGCCGAGGAGGACAAATACTCGCTGCATCGCTTCAAGGCCGACGAAAGCTACCAGGTCGGGCGCGGGCCGCATCTGACCCGGGATATGGGGCCGATCGAAAGCTATCTG
>NZ_RZSW01000308.1:0-7364 GCF_003997375.1 Mesorhizobium sp. M5C.F.Ca.IN.020.29.1.1
CTCTCCAGCCGACATCAAGGGCCGGATTGAGGAACTGGTCGACGCCGGCGATCTTTTGCCCGTACGCGTCGAAGGCTGGGACAAGCCGGCCTATCTTTACAAGGACGCCCGTTTTCCGCGCAAGATCGAGGCACGCGCGCTACTCGCTCCGTTCGATCCGGTCGTCTTCGAGCGGTCGCGCACGGAAAGACTGTTCGACTTCCGCTATCGCATCGAGATCTACACCCCCGTCGAAAAGCGCCAGTACGGCTATTATGTGCTGCCGTTCCTGCTCGGCGAAAGGATCGTGGCGCGCATCGATCTCAAGGCCGACCGCCCCGCCGGCGTGCTGCGCGTCCATGCCGCCTATGCTGAGCCCGGCGCCCCGCCGAAAACCGCCGCCGAACTCTTCGAGGAGTTGAAGCTGATGCAGGGTTGGCTCGGGCTGGAACGCATCGAAGTGACTCCGGCCGGCGACCTGGGTTCGGCTCTCGCCAACATTGCCGCATCGTAGACGTGCGTTGACACGACTGCCTGCACAGGCCTAAATCCAATCCAGACGGTCTCCTCTCGGCAAAGGGAGGAGCCAAGAGGGAATGCGGTGCGAAATTCCGATTTCAAATCCGCGGCTGTCCCCGCAACTGTAAGCGACGAGCCAAGGCCGAAAACCACTGGGACGGTCCCGGGAAGGCGGCACCAAGGCGATGACCCGCGAGCCAGGAGACCTGCCGTCTAGGACAAAAGAATCCGATCGCCTGGCGGGTTTTCCGGGCAAGGAGCCTGATTTGGAACGCGACAGCAGTTTTTCGGCTGAGACAGCGGACGTATTGCCCGATAGTGATCCCTTGGCCGGCGTCACGGTGATCGTCTGCGCCTCCTGCCGTGACGAGATCGGCTCCGATGGCCATCCCCGCGCCGGCGAACTGTTGGCCGAAGACACGCGCCGCGCCGCCTCCGGCGAAAACATCCGTATCCGCAGCGTCGAATGCCTCGGCAACTGCAAGCGCCGGCTGAGCGCCGCGATCCTGCGCGACGGCTGCTGGAGCTACGTCTTCGGCGACCTGACCACGACAAGCGGCGCCGATCTCGTCACTGGCGCAAAGCTCTTCGCCACCTCGACGGACGGTCTCATTCCATGGCGCGGCCGCCCCGATAGTCTGAAGCGCGGCCTCGTCGCCCGCATCCCTCCCCTCGACCTTTTGAAGGACCTGACATGACCGCTTCCGTCTCCCGCGTGCCCTGCACCGTCGTCACAGGCTTCCTCGGCGCCGGCAAGACAACGCTGATCCGCCATCTGCTCGAAAACGCCGGGGGCAAGCGGCTGGCCATCATCGTCAACGAGTTCGGCGACATCGGCATCGACGGCGAGATCCTCAAAGGATGCGGCATCGACACCTGCCCCGAGGAGAATATCGTCGAGCTGGCCAATGGTTGCATCTGCTGCACCGTCGCCGACGACTTTGTCCCGGCGCTCGACCAGATCCTGTCGCTGACGCCGAAGGTCGACCATATCCTGATCGAAACCTCTGGGCTGGCTCTGCCCAAGCCGCTGGTCCAGGCCTTCCAGTGGCCGTCGGTGAAGAGCCGGGTGACCGTGGACGGCGTCGTCGCCGTGGTCGACGGACCGGCGCTGGCCGAAGGCCGCGTCGCCAACGACATGGACGCCCTGCAGGCGCAGCGCGCGCAGGACGAGACGCTCGACCACGACGACCCGGTCGAGGAGGTGTTCGAGGACCAACTCGCTTGCGCCGACCTGATCATATTGTCGAAGAGCGACTTGATGGACGCCGCCGGTTCGGCCCGCGCCAATGCCATCATCGGCGAGCACACCGCGCGCGCCGTCAAGATCATGCCGACCTCGCAAGGTAAGGTCGATCCGTCTGTGCTGCTCGGCCTCGGCCTTGCCGTCGAGGACGACATCGAGAACCGCAAGACCCACCACGACGACGAACTCGACCACGAGCATGACGACTTCGATTCCTTCGTCATCGACATACCGTCGATCGCCAATCCCGATGAGCTGGCTTTGCGTGTCGCCACGGCGGCGGAGGAAGAGAACGTGCTGCGCGTCAAGGGTTTCGTCGACGTCGGCGGCAAGCCGATGCGGCTGTTGCTGCAGGCTGTCGGTCCGCGCGTCAATCACTATTACGACCGCGCCTGGACCGCTGAGGACGACCGCCGTTCGCGTCTCGTCGTCATCGGTCTGAAAGGACTGAACCGCCCGGCCATCGAGCGTATCCTAGCCGGCTGACCCCAGGCACGAGCCGCGATGCACATCCTCACCACAACATCCGCCTCGCTCGACGATCTCGCCGAGCCCGTTGATCTCAGGCAGACGCCTGCGGATGTTGTGGCGCTGTCCTTCACCGACAGCGATCTGGCCGGGCTGGCGGCGGCGTGGAAGGCAGGTGCGGATCGCCTGCCGTCGATGCGGCTGGCGGCTTTGCGTGATCTGCGCCATCCCATGTCCGTCGACCTCTGGATCGACAGCGTCGCCCGCCACGCCAGGGTTATTTTGGTTCGCATTCTCGGCGGCTATGACTGGTGGCGCTATGGCTGCGACCAGCTTGCCTCGACCGCCCGCGCACGCGGCATAAAACTGGCGCTGCTGCCCGGCGAGAGCCACGACGAGGATTTGCGGCTGATCGAATGCTCGACGCTGCCCCGCGAAGAGCTCGACGGTCTGCTCAATTATTTTCGCGAGGGCGGCCCGGCCAACATGACAGCGCTGGTGCATCGGCTGGCCCGGCTGGCGGGATCGGACATGGCGGTCGCGGAGCCGGTCAGCGTGCCGAAGGCGGGCTATTATGAGCCGGGACGCGGTGTCGTCCCCCTCCCCCTAGAGGGGAGGATCCGGCCGCAGGCCGGGGGTGGGGTCCTCTCTGAAGTGCGCCGACACCCTGAAGCGCTTCGACAGAAAGAAACGTCGCGCACTGCCGCAACGACCCCACCCGGCGGCTTCGCCGCCACCCTCCCCTCGATGGGGAGGGAATCCCCCCGCCTCATGTTCATGATGTCGTCGGGCGGTCTCACCGCCGCCGATATGTTCCAGGGCAAGGACGCGTTGCTGTCCGGTCCGGCCGGCGGCGTCGTCGGCATGGTCGAGACGGCGAAACTCGCTGGTTTCGACAAGGTCATCGGT
This sequence comes from Mesorhizobium sp. M5C.F.Ca.IN.020.29.1.1, assembly GCF_003997375.1. Lineage (NCBI taxonomy): Bacteria > Pseudomonadati > Pseudomonadota > Alphaproteobacteria > Hyphomicrobiales > Phyllobacteriaceae > Mesorhizobium > Mesorhizobium sp. M5C.F.Ca.IN.020.29.1.1. The sequence goes on from NZ_RZSW01000308.1 coordinate 3,122, forward strand.
TTCGACATGGGCGGCACATCCACCGACGTCGCCCATTATGACGGCGACTATGAGCGCGCCTTCGACACCGAGGTTGCCGGCGTGCGCATCCGCGCGCCGATGATGCGCATCCATACCGTCGCCGCCGGCGGCGGCTCAATCCTGCATTACGAGGCCGGCCGCTTCCGCGCCGGGCCAGATTCTGCCGGCGCCAATCCCGGCCCGGCCGCGTACCGGCGCGGCGGCCCGCTGGCCGTCACCGACGCCAATGTCATGCTGGGCAAGCTGCAGCCCGACTTCTTCCCGGCCATTTTTGGACCCGGCCAGAACGAGCCGCTCGACGTGCAAACCGTGCGCGAAAAATTCGCAGCACTCGCCGCCGAAATCGGCGACGGCCACACGCCGGAGGCGGTGGCCGAAGGGTTCGTCACCATCGCCGTCGAAAACATGGCCAACACGATCAAGAAGATTTCCGTGCAGCGCGGCTACGACGTCACCGAATATCTCTTGAACTGTTTTGGTGGCGCCGGCGGCCAGCACGCCTGCCTCGTTGCCGACGCACTCGGCATGGAAGCGGTGCTGATCCATCCGTTCTCGGGCCTGCTGTCGGCTTATGGCATTGGGTTGTCCTCGACTTTTTCGTCGCGCCAGCAGGCGCTGCTGAAACCACTGGCGGAAGACTCCAAGCCGGCGATCGACGAGCTTATCGCGACATTGCGCAAAGCCGTCATCAACGAGCTCGCCGCACAAGGCATCGCCGAGGACACCGTCGCCTCGAAACCGGTGCTGCAGGTCCGCTATGACGGCACCGACACCGCACTGCCGGTGAATTTCGAGCACCGCTCGATTTCACGAGCCAAGAGCGATTTCGAAACGGCCCACAAGGCGCAGTTCGGCTTCGTCTATGACAAAAAGCCGATGATCGTCGAATCGGTCGGCGTGGAAGGCACCGACACCGGCGACGCCGGCTGCGAGGAAAGCGATTCAGTTCTTGAGGACATAACCCCAAGCCCTTCGGAGAAACGGCAAATCTTCGCCGACGGCATCTGGCGTCACGCCGGCATCTTTCGCCGCGAGGCGCTCAAGCCGGGGCACAGCGTTGCCGGTCCTGCCCTGGTCATCGAACCGAACCAGACCATCGTCGTCGAACCGGGCTGGCAAGCCGAAATCACCGCCAAGAAGCATGTGCTGTTGCGCCGCGTCGAGAAAAAGCGCCGGCAGGCAGCGCTCGGCACCGAAGCCGATCCGGTCATGCTGGAGGTCTTCAACAACCTGTTCATGTCGATCGCCGAGCAGATGGGCGTGACGCTGCAGAACACCGCCTACTCCGTCAACATCAAGGAAAGGCTGGATTTCTCCTGCGCCGTCTTCGACCGCAATGGCGCGCTGGTCGCCAACGCGCCGCACATGCCGGTGCATCTCGGCTCCATGGACCGTTCGGTGGAAACCATCATCCGGCTCAACTCGGGCGACATTCACCCCGGCGACGTCTTTGCATTGAATGCGCCTTATAATGGCGGCACGCATCTGCCTGATATCACCGTGGTGACGCCGGTGTTTGAGGAAGAGCGGCCAATCTCCCCCCTTGTGGGGGAGATGTCGGCGAAGCCGACAGAGGGGCGCGCTGCCCCGCCAACGCCTCCAATTGGCGAGGCGGCGTATCGCGAAGCTGAGCGCTCGACGTTGCCCCCCTCTGCCCTGCCGGGCATCTCCCCCACAGGGGGGGAGATCGGCCAATCGCCAAAAATCCTCTTCTACGTCGCTTCACGCGGTCATCATGCCGACATCGGTGGCACCGCGCCTGGCTCGATGACGCCGCTCGCCACCACGGTCGACGAGGAAGGCGTGCTGTTCGACAATTTCCGCATCGTCGATCGCGGCCGGTTCCGCGAGAAGGAACTGGAGACGCTGCTCACCGACCACCCCTACCCGGCACGCAATCCGCATCAGAACATCGCAGACCTCAAGGCGCAGATTGCCGCTAACGAAAAGGGCGTCGCCGAACTGCGCAAGATGGTCACGCATTTCGGCCTCGACGTCGTTGAGGCCTACATGGGTCACGTCCAGGACAACGCGGCCGAAAGCGTGCGCCGTGTACTGGAGCGACTGCCCGACAGTTCCGTATACGAGTATCCGACCGACACCGGCCAAGTCATCAAGGTGAAGATCTCGGTCGACCGGAAAAAGCGTGAGGCGACTGTCGACTTCACCGGTACCTCGCCGGTCATGAAGAACAATTTTAACGCCCCCGAGCCGGTCGCCCGCGCAGCCGTGCTCTATGTCTTCCGCGTCATGGTCGAGGACATGATCCCGATGAATGCCGGGTGTCTGAGACCCATCAACATCATTATCCCTGATGGCTCGATGCTGAAACCCGCCTATCCGGCGGCGGTCGTCGCCGGCAATGTCGAGACCTCCCAGCATGTCACGAATGCGCTGTTCGGCGCCATGGGCGCGATGGCCAACGCGCAAGGCACGATGAACAACCTCACCTTCGGCAACAAGCAGTACCAGTATTACGAGACGATCTGCTCCGGCTCGCCGGCAGGCAGGATGAACTCCGGCCGCGGCTTTGCCGGCACCTCCGGCGTCCACACCCACATGACCAATTCGCGCCTGACCGATCCGGAAGTGCTGGAATTGCGCTTTCCCGTCCTGCTTGAGGATTTCCACATCCGCGAAGGCTCCGGCGGCAAAGGCAAATGGAGTGCCGGCGACGGCACCAAGCGCACCATCCGTTTCCTCGAAAAGATGGGATGCGCCATCCTGTCCTCTCACCGCGATCGCCCGCCGCAAGGCCTGGGTGGCGGCGGCGATGGCGAGGCCGGCTCGACCGCGGTCCGCCGCAAGAATGGCCGCGTCGAAATCCTGAAGGCGTGCGACCAGACGGTGCTGGAGGCCGGTGAAGCCGTCATTGTGACGACACCGACGCCAGGCGGATTTGGCGAGGCCTGAGTTCATCTCAACAGGGCTGTCACCCGCCTGTCATCCACCTGCGCTACCCGCTTGCGCCAGAGCAAACGGGAATCGCCTTGTCATGACGGATCTTTCCGGAGAACTGGTTTTTCGCCGCGGCAAGGAAGTTGGCAAAGCCGTCTACCAGAACCGCCCGCTGTCGAAGGCCGGCCTCTCCGAACGGCTCTTCGCGTTGCTGTTTTCCGGCCTCGTCTATCCGCAGATCTGGGAAGACCCCGATGTCGACATCGACGCGATGCAGCTTGGCCAGGGCCATCGCGTCGTCACTATCGCCTCGGGCGGCTGCAACATCCTCGCCTATCTCACCCGGTCGCCCGAAAGGATCGACGCCGTCGATCTCAACGCCGCCCACATCGCGCTGAACCGGATGAAGCTCGAAGCGGTGCGCCATCTGCCGTCCCAGGGTGACTTGTTCCGTTTCTTCGGCGCTGCCGAGACCCGTCACAATTCGCAAGCCTACGACCGCTTCATCGCGCCGCATCTCGACCCGGTCAGCCGCCATTACTGGGAACATCGCAACTGGCTCGGCCGTCGCCGCATCGCCGTCTTCGACCGTAATTTCTACCAGACCGGGCTGCTCGGGCTGTTTATCGCCATGGGTCACCGCACCGCCAAATTCTTCGGTGTCGATCCGGCCGGCATCATGCAAGCCAAAAGCCTCGCCGACCAGCGCCGCTTCTTCGACGAGGAACTGGCGCCGGTCTTCGAAAAGCCGTTGCTGAAATGGGCCACCTCCCGAAAAGCCTCGCTGTTCGGCCTCGGCATTCCGCCGGCCCAGTACGATTCGCTGATCACCTCGGGCGACGGCACCATGGCCAGCGTCCTGAAGGCCCGGCTGGAAAAGCTCGCCTGCGATTTTCCGCTACAGAACAACTATTTCGCCTGGCAGGCTTTTGCCCGCCGCTATCCCAACCCCGGCGAGGCGGCGCTGCCCGCCTATCTCGAAAAGCGCAACTACAAGACGATCCGCAACAATGTCGACCGCGTCGCCATTCGCCATGCCAATCTGATCGAATTCCTCGCCGGCAAGGATGCCGGTTCGGTCGACCGCTTCGTCCTGCTCGACGCACAGGACTGGATGACCGACGACCAGCTCAATGCGCTGTGGGCCGAGATCACCCGGACCGCCTCGACTGATGCCCGCGTCATCTTCCGCACCGCGGCCGAACCCAGCCTGTTGCCCGGCCGGGTCTCGAATTCGCTGCTCGACCAGTGGAATTATGCGGACGAGGCGTCGCGCGAATTCTCGGCCCGCGACCGGTCGGCCATCTATGGCGGCTTCCATCTC
>NZ_RZSW01000309.1:0-7290 GCF_003997375.1 Mesorhizobium sp. M5C.F.Ca.IN.020.29.1.1
CTTTGGTACCGACCTTGGGCATGTAGCGCGTCATGATCTCGTAACGCGATTTCGGCATTTTCGGTGTCTCGGCCAGTGACCATTTCGGGCTGCCGCCGAGGCCGAGGAAGCGTATGCCCATCGGCTCGGCGATCTCGCGCACCTGCGCCAGATGCGCATTGCCTTCGCGGCAGGTCTGATGGATCGTCTCCAGCGGCGCGCCGGACAGTTCGAACTGGCCGCCGGGCTCCAGCGAGATCGCGCCCTGGCCGGTCGGCTCGACCAGCCCGATAATGCGGCCGGCATCCATGATCGGATCCCAGCCGAGTTTTTCCTGCATGCCCTCGAGAATGGCGCGGATGCCGTGCTCGCCGCCATAGGGCACCGGCGCATTGCCGTCGACATAGAACGGGAATTTCTCGTGTTCGGTGCCGATGCGCCATTTGTCGCGCGGCTTGTTGCCTTCAGCCAGATGCTCGACAAGCTCGTCGACGCCTTCGATCGGCCGGAAATCGGTTGTGTCGCGCGCCATTACAAGTCCTCTGCAGGCGGTCGGACGACCGCCGGCGCTAGATGGACGAAATGTCAGTAGGCGATCAAGCGAAAAATCCTGAGCCACAGGGTAACTGGAATTGATTGACGCTGCTTCTTTCTTCTCCCGCAAGGGCCCCGCTGGGGGAGAAGGGGAGAATCTTCACCAATCCCCGACCGTCGCCTGTATCACCGCCAGTGCCGCCACCGCAGCCGTGTCGGCGCGCAGGATGCGCGGACCGAGCGGAATGGCGGTTACGAAAGGCAGCACCCTCAGCATCCTTCGTTCCTCGTCGGAAAACCCGCCCTCGGGCCCGACCAGCAGCCCGAACTTCTTCTCCCGCACCGCTTGCAGCGCGGGCAGGGGATTGTTGGTCGAGGCATCCTCGTCGCAGAAGATCAACCGACGCTCCTTGTCCCAGCCGGCCAGCAGGCGCTCGAACTTTTCCGCTTCGCGCACCTCCGGAACCGCCAGGATGCCGCATTGTTCGGCGGCCTCGACGACATTGGCGCGCAGGCGTTCGATGCCGGGCTTCGCCACTTGCGTGTGCTGGGTGATGACCGGCTGCAGGACGCCGGCGCCCATCTCGACCGCCTTCTGCACCAGATAATCGAGCCGACCCTGCTTCAATGGCGCAAAGCAGTAGATGAGATTGGGCAGCGGCGGCTGCGGCCGCTGCAAGGCCAGCACCTTCAGCCGCACCGCTTTTTTGGATTTCGCGGCGATTGCCGCCGACCATTCGCCGTCTCGGCCGTTGAACAACAGGATTTCGGCGCCTTCGCCGAGCCGCAGCACATGCATCAGGTAATGACCCTGCTGCGGGCTCGCCTCGAACTCGGCTTCCGGCCCGAGGTCGTTCGGCACGAACAGCCGCTGCATCTTGTAATTGGCGCGCATTGCCGAGGAATGGGCGAGCCAAACCTTGGCGTCAAGTCTCAGCCGAGGGATGCCAGACCGGTTCGTAGCCTTGCCGCAGCACGGAAACGGTGGTTGCCGGCGTGAGCAGGCGGATAGGACGGACGGCAAAACCACCGAACCCCACCGGATCGCCATAGCCTGCGAACGACCAGCGAAGCGCCTTGCGGCCGCGCATCGCGTAGGCGTTGCCCCCTTCCGCAATCATGGCGCCGTCCGGCAACCCGGCAAGCTCTTCGGCGGATACGACCGGTGCGCGCCCACCTGCCGCCAGCCGCTCCTTATGCAGCCGCTTATCAACCTGCGGTGCGCGCGGCTCCGCAATGCCGTAGGCCACGCCGAAGCGCTGGACGAAGTCGCCCGCCCGCTCGCGCCGGCAGAAGAAGCAAGGCCGATGCCCGGCCGAGAGCGCTGTGACCTCGTCCAGGAAAAACAGCTCGGTCCAGCCGGTCTTGCCACCGTTCCTGTTTCGGCCCATCGGCTCGCGCCGTACATCGCGGAATTCACAGACGCAGATGATCCAGGCCTGCAGTGCCCAGCGCTTTTTCAGCAGCGTCTTCGTTTCGGGGTCATGGATGATACCGCGATTGCCCATCAACCGGCCACGCTCCGGCACGGCGCGGAGAACGCCGAACGGGTCTACGCGGTTCTGCAGTGGCATAGCTTTCTCCCCGAATACGCATCTTGGCCGAAATGACGGCGGCATGATATCGCTCGACGCATCATTTTCATGTTAGCAGGTTTTTCAATGCGGGTGCTGGTGGTCCAGAATTTCGACAGTGAGGGCCTTGGCCAGATCGGCGCAGCGCTAGTCGAGGCGGGCGCCGATATCGACCTGCGCCGGCCCTATTGTGGCGAGATGCTGCCGCAGGACAGCGATGCGCACGACGCCATGGTCGTGCTCGGCGGCGCCCAGAATGCGCTGGACGACGAGATTTGCCCGTATTTCCCTGAACTGCTCGACCTGACGCGCGATTTTGCGAACAAGGATCGCGCCGTGCTCGGTATCTGCCTTGGCAGCCAACTGGTCGCGCGCGCCTTCGGCGGCGAGAACCGGATCGGCGGCGCCTCGGAATTCGGCTGGCACAAGGTCTCGCTCACTCCGGCGGCGAAGGCCGATCCGGTGCTCGCCGCGCTGCCGGAAAATTTCCCCATCTTCGAATGGCACGACGACACCTTTGCCTTGCCTGAAGGTGCCGTGCGGCTCGCCGGCAACGAAGTAGCCGAGAACCAGGCGTTTCGCATGGGCCGCGCCGTCTATGGCTTTCAGTTCCATTTCGAGGCGGACCGGCCGATGGTCCGCGACTGGAGCTCATCCTTCGCATCGCTCATTGCCGAACGGCACCCGGACTGGAGCACTCGGCTCGACGACGAAATGGCCCATCACGGACGGGATGCCGATGCCGCCGGGCTGGCCATTGCCCGCGCCTGGGTGGCGACGATCTGACGGCTGTCGGTCCCGACGTTGCATATTTGGCACGTTGGCAAAAATCCGCTGTGGACAGCTTGTTTCGTCCTTGGCTTGTGGCCGCCCGCCACCCTAGAAGGCACGCGCTCTGCATCTTCCGTGCAACGCGATGAACTCTTTGTCTCACTCGCGCGACACATCGCCGATACAGAAACTGCCTAGAAGCGCGAAATCGTCGAAATTTTGAGACGTATTTCCGTTTCAACCCATTGGTAACCCGCCTCGTGCACAGATGAAGAGAGCTCAACAAGAGATGACGTCCGTGAAAGCAGCGCTTCTGTCCTTTGTCATGTTGTCAGCCATAGTGTTGTGCGGCTTCGGCACTTATGCCGGCGACGCAGCCAACAACCACAACGCCGTCGATGGCTACGGCGTCACCGCCGCGCTTCGCTAAAACACAGACTTGAAGCGCGACGCGCTTTAGGCCCTCTCACCTGACACCACCAGGATACGCTTGTCCGCGCCGTCGACGACGAGCGCGCTGAGGTTTCCCGTCTGGTAGGCGAGCGTGTCGATATTGACGCGGTTGACCATCACCTCCGCCTCCGGAACCGGCGTGTGGCCATGCACCACGATCTTCGGATGCAGGCCCGAATGATTGTGGAAGACATCGCGGATCCAGATCAGGTCCTGCGTGCTCTGACTTTCCAGCGCAATGCCTGGCCGGATGCCGGCATGGCAAAAGAAGAAGTCGCCAAACGTCAGTGAAAACGCTAGCGACTGCAGGAAGTCGACATGGCTTTTCGGCACGGCCTCGACCAGCGCCGCATGGCCTTGCCGCAGTGCCGCCTCGGACCTGCCAAACCACGCACCGCCGCCTTCATTGAGCACCACGCCATAGGACTGCGCGGTCTGGATGCCGCCATAGCGCATGAAAAGCCCGTCCGCATCGGGTGCATCGAGGAAGTCGAGGAAGCCGATGTCGTGGTTGCCGGCGAGCATCAGGTGGCGCGGGTCGCGTTTTCGCACTTCGATCAGGAAATCGATGACGCCCTTGGAGTCCGGGCCGCGGTCCACATAGTCGCCGAGATGGATGACACGCCAGTCGGCCGGCCGCGCCTGGCGGATCTCGGCCGCAATCCGGCGGTACATGGCGACGAGCAGGTCGAGCCGGCCATGCACGTCGCCGACCGCATAGATGCGCATGCCTTCCGGTCCGCGCGCGTCGAGAAAGTGGATGCCGGGGGCAATCAATGCGTCCATCTCCGTGATCATGCCGTCACGGGAGTCTAACGCCGAAGCTGATCCTTGCCCATGTCGGTTACCAGACGCTTTCCGCACAGTGCCAGCGTTATGTCCATCTCCTTGCGGATGATTTCCAAGGCTTTGGTGACCCCATCCTTGCCGAGCGCGCCAAGGCCGTAAAGGAAAGGCCGGCCGATATAGGTGCCCTTGGCGCCAAGACACAGCGCCTTTAGCACGTCCTGGCCAGAGCGGATGCCGCCATCCATATGCACCTCGATCGTGTCACCGACAGCGTCGGCGATCTCTTCCAGCACCTCGATCGACGACGGCGCACCGTCGAGCTGGCGCCCGCCATGATTGGAGACGACGATCGCGTCGGCGCCGGTCTTGGCCGCCATCAGCGCGTCTTCCTTGTCGAGGATGCCTTTCAGGATCAGCTTGCCGCCCCAGCGTTCCTTGATCCAGGCGACGTCCTTCCACGACAGATGCGGATCGAATTGCTCCGTCGTCCACGACGAGAGCGAGGTGAGGTCGCCGACGCCCTTGGCGTGGCCGACGATGTTGCGGAAGGTCCGGCGCTGGGTACCGGCCATGCCGATGCACCAGCCCGGCCTGGTCGCCATCTGCCAGATGTGTTTCGGCGTGAAGCGCGGCGGCGCCGACAGCCCGTTGCGGATATCCTTATGGCGCTGGCCGAGGATCTGCAGGTCGAGCGTCAGCATCAGCGCCGAGCATTTCGCCGCCTTCGCCCTGTCGATGAGATTGAGAACGAAATCCTTGTCGCGCAGCACATAGAGCTGGAACCAGAACGGCTTCTTGGTCACCGATGCGACATCCTCGATCGAGCAGATGCTCATCGTCGAAAGCGTGAACGGCACGCCGAATTCCTCCGCCGCCTGCGCCGCCAGCATCTCGCCGTCGGGGTGCTGCATGCCGGTCATACCGGTCGGCGCCAGCGCCACCGGCATCGCCACCTTCTCACCGATCATGGTCGATTCCAGCGACCGGTTGCTCATGTCGACCAGCACGCGCTGGCGGAACTTGATCTTTTGGAAATCCTCCTCGTTGGCCCGGTAGGTGCTTTCGGTCCATCCACCTGAATCGGCATAGTCGAAGAACATCTTCGGCACGCGGCGGCGCGCCAGGTCCTTGAGATCGGCGATGGTGAGGATCATGCTCATGGGCTTCCCGCTGATTGTTCGCTAATTCGTCGTTGTTGATTTTTCTTAGCCGGCGCTCATGAGCGTTTTCTTGCCGGCTCGCTGTCCCCGGCCTCGGAGCGCTGCATCAGCCTCAGCCGCGACACACGTTGCCAGTCGCCGCTGCGCTCGGCCTCGGCCATGGTGCGTTCGACATGGGTGATGTGGTCCATCGCCGCCTGCCGTGCGGCCGCCGGATCGCCGGCCTTGACCGCCGCGTAGATCGCCCGGTGCTGCGAAAGCAGCGCTTCGCGCGCGCCCGGCACGTTGAACACCAAGAGCCGGTTCTGGAAGACGCCCTCCGACAGCAGCCGGTAGCACGAGCGCAGCGTGTGCAGGAGGATGATGTTGTGCGCGCATTCGCAGATCGCGTGGTGGAACTCGACGTCGATTTCCGCCTCGTCGTCGAAGTTGCCGGTCCGGTGCGCCTCGTCCATGCGTGCCATGATGCGGTCGAGCAGCGCCAGGTCGTCCGACGTGGCGCGCCGCGCCGCATACTCGGCCGCCACCGCCTCGATCTCTCGGCGGTATTCCAGATAGTCGGTCGCCGCCTTGCGATGCATCGAGATCAGGTCCGTCACCGGCTTGGTGAACAGCTGGCCGATGACGTCGGCGACATGGGTGCCGCCGCCGGGCCGCGTCGTCAAAAGCCCGCGCCCCTCCAGCGCCTTCAGCGCGGCGCGCAGGATCGGCCGCGACACCTCGAACCGGCGTGCCAGCTCGCGCTCGCCCGGCAGCCTGTCGCCGGTGCGCAGAACGCCTTCGAGGATCAGGCTCTCGATCTGCTGCACCACCTCGTCGGCGGTGCGGGAATGCTCGATCCGGGAGAAAATATCGCTCAACGGGGATGGCCTGGGGATTGAACCGGTGTCGCGCAGGATAAAGCCAGTGTCGCCAACTGGTCAAATTATTTATCCAATTCGTCGGTTTGGCCGGGTCCAACGTCGTCGCGGCATATCGATTTCGGCTAACTTGTCGTTTGCGTCCCCCGGCAATTGGCTCTAGAGGGACGCGATTGCACCAGGCCCGGGGGACCAGCCGTGGCAGATGACCCGTCCAATCTCAAATTTCAGCCGCGCGTCGAGGGCAGCGTCATGGGCTTTCCCGCGCATCAGGGACGGCCTGGCGCGCTCGGCGAGGTTCACGCCCGTCCGCATCCGCTGGTCGAGAAACCGCGCGTGCTGGTGCAGCTTTCCTTCATGACCGATGCTGGGTCCGGCGTCGACCAGGCCGTGCTTTCCGAATTGTCGCGGCGGCTCGGCATCGCCGCGCCCGACCCTCATGCACGCCACCACGCGATGAAGTGGGGCAAGGGCTCGCTGCGCTGGGAACGGCACACGGAATTCTCCACCTATCTGTGGGAAGGACCGCTCTCCGAGGGCGGCCAGCGCCAGGAAGATTCGCCTTTCGGCCACGGGTTTTCGCCGCCGGGAACGGTGATTTCCGGCATCAGGCTCGAAATCCGCAAATGGACGCAGGCGAGCGAAGAGCTGATCGCCAGCTTCGACCCGACCAGCCTGTGCTATTCGCTGGTCGAGCGCGGCAACGCCGCCATCGTCACCGATTTCCGCCAGGACGGTGACGGCATGACCCGCATGCTGGTGCTCGACCGCGGCCTGACGCCGGCACGCACCGGCGCGCTGGCGCAGCGGCTGATCGATATCGAAACCTACCGCACGCTGGCCATGCTTGGCCTGCCGCTGGCGCTGATGCAGTCCGGTCGCGCGCGCCGCATCGAAGACAGGCTGGCGCAGACCACACTGGAAATGAAAGTCGCCGAAACCCGCGACAGCCAGACGCTGCTTGCCGACCTGACCGAGCTCGCCGCCGAGCTGGAGGCCGATGCAGCCTCCAGCCTCTATCGCTTCGGCGCCAGCCGCGCCTATGACGGCATCGTCCGCGAACGGCTGGAGGCGCTGGAGGAGGAGGCGGTGCCCGGCTACGACACCTGGGGCGGGTTCCTGCAGCGTCGCGTCGCCCCCGCCATGCGCACCTGCCGTTCGGTCGAGGAG
>NZ_RZSW01000030.1:0-25532 GCF_003997375.1 Mesorhizobium sp. M5C.F.Ca.IN.020.29.1.1
ATTTTCTGCGGGGCCTGACCGACGACCAGACGAAGCAGGCGCTGCAGATGGCCAACCGCCTGCCGTAGAGCGTCGCGGACGGTGAATTATCTGGCAGCGAATGCTGACGAGGAGATGGCTCCGCCCCTACTCCCCTCCTGCCCACTCCCTTGCCCACTCCCTTGCCTCTCCTGGCGATTTGTGGTCTTGGAGGCGCCAAATCGCTTTCATCGCGAATATCTCATTCCGGATCACATCATCATGGCCAAGATCAATGGCAACGAAATCCGTCCCGGCAACGTCATCGAACATGACGGCGGCCTATGGGTGGCGGTCAGGACCAACACTGTCAAGCCCGGCAAGGGCGGCGCCTATAACCAAGTCGAGCTGAAGAACCTGATCAACGGCACCAAGCTTAATGAGCGTTTCCGCTCCGCCGAAACCGTCGAACAGATCCGGCTGGAGATGAAGGATTTCTCCTACCTCTACGAGCAGGGCGAAGCGCTGGTGTTCATGGACACCGAAAGCTACGAGCAGCTTGAACTGCAAAAGGATTTCGTCGGCGATCGCGCCGCCTTCCTGCAGGACGGCATGATGGTGACGGTCCAGCTCTATGATGAAAGGCCGATCGGCATTTCACTGCCCGACCAGGTGACGTTGACCATCACCGAGGCCGATCCAGTGGTGAAGGGTCAGACGGCCGCCTCATCCTATAAGCCGGCGATGCTGGAGAACGGCATCCGCGTGCTGGTGCCGCCGTTCATCGGGTCGGGCGAACGTATCATCGTCGACACCAACGAAATCACTTACGTGCGCCGCGCCGACTAAAGCGCCGGCAGCAGGAAGAAGCGCAGCAGGAAAAAGTACAATGGCGCGTTCCGCGATCCTTAATGTAATGGTCCAGGCCGCCATGAAGGCCGGCCGCTCGCTGTCGCGCGATTTCGGCGAAGTCCAGAACCTGCAGGTCTCGATGAAGGGGCCGGGCGACTATGTCAGTCAGGCCGACCGCAAGGCCGAAGACATCCTTTTCACCGAGCTGTCGAAGGCGCGGCCGGGCTACGCCTTCCTGATGGAGGAGCGCGGCCTGATCGAAGGCGACGACGGCCAGCACCGCTGGATCGTCGATCCGCTCGACGGCACCACCAATTTCCTGCACGGCATTCCGCTCTTCGCCATCTCGATCGCGCTGGAGCGTCAGGGCCAGATCGTCGCCGGCGTCGTCTACAATCCGGCGATGGACGAACTCTACACTGCCGAGCGCGGCGGCGGCGCCTTTATGAACGACCGCCGGTTGCGGGTCGCCGGCCGCACCAAGCTGATCGACACGGTGATCGGCTGCGGCGTGCCGCATCTCGGCCGCGGTCAGCATGGCAATTTCCTGGTCGAGCTGCGCAACGTGATGGCCGAAGTCTCGGGCGTGCGCCGCCTCGGCTCCGCCTCGCTCGATCTCGCCTACGTCGCTGCCGGCCGCATGGACGGATTCTGGGAAACCGGCCTGTCGGCCTGGGACATCGCCGCCGGCATCCTGCTGATCCGCGAGGCAGGCGGCTTCATCTCCGACTTCTCCGGCGGGCAGAACATGCTGGATGGCGGCTCGATCGTCGCCGGCAACGAGATCATCCAGCGTGCGCTGTTGAAGGTCGTCAGGAAGCCGGTGACGCCGCGCTAGCTCTAGCTAGCGGACTTGGCGCGCTGAACCGCCGCAGTCGCAAAACCGCAACCAACGCTTGAAATACTGCCCCGCATCCGCCCAGATAAGGGGATGCAGGATCATTCATGACGTATATCGGCCCCGAATCCCGGATCGAAATCCCCTTCATGGGACGCTGGCATTATTCGCGCGCCGAAATGATCGCCGACGGCATCGTCCATGCGGTGGGCATCGTGCTCGCCATTGCCGCCGGCTCGGCGCTGCTGGCGCTGGCCTCCTTCCATGCCGGTCCGGGCGAATATATCGCCGCCTCTTTCTACGTGGTTTCGCTGCTCACCGTGCTGTCGGTGTCGCTGGCCTATAACCTGTGGCCGGTGTCGTCGCCGGCCAAGTGGATATTGCGGCGCTTCGACCATGCCGCGATCTATCTGCTGATCGCCGCGACCTACACGCCTTTCCTCGCCCAGCTCGACGGCTCGCCGCTTGCCATCTCGATGATCGTCCTGGTCTGGCTCGCGGCAGCGATCGGCATCGCCATCAAAGTGCTTCTTCCCGGCCGCTTCGACCGGCTGGCGATCGTCTTCTATCTAGCCATCGGCTGGAGCGGCATCGTTCTTGTCGAGCCGCTGGTCCAGACATTGCCGACGACATCGATCGCGCTGATTGTTGCCGGCGGCATCGTCTATTCCTGCGGCGTCATCTTCTTCGCCTGGAAGGGCCTGCGCTTCCACAATGCGCTGTGGCACGGCTTTGTCGTCACCGGCGCCGGCCTGCATCTTGCCGCCATGGTCGACTGCCTGGTCATCAACCGACTCTGACGCCAATGGTCCGGCCGGCAATATTGCCAAGCGCCATTCAATTTGGTCACAATTGCGTTTAGAGTCGCCGTCAAACGTGAATTGACGGCATCGGAAACGGGGCACGGATGGCTTTACTCAAATCCTTCGGCGTGGGCAGACGCTCCGACGTCCTGATGTACGACCCGCACAAATTGTCGAGCCCGCAGGTTTTTCTGCTGACCATGGTCATCTTCCTGATGATCGTCGCCTTCATCGCCGCCATCCTGACCCGTCAGATCTCGAACGCCTTTGCCACCAATCCCGGTCTCAACGGCCTGATCATCGGCGTGCTTGCGGTCGGCATCCTGCTGGCCTTCGTGCAGGTCGGCCGGCTGTTTCGCGAAGTGCGCTGGGTCAACTCATTTCGGGCCGGCTCCGAAACCACCGAACCGGTGCTGCTGGCGCCGATGAAGGCGATGATCGGCCGCTCGTCGACGATCGCCTTCTCGACCAGCTCGATGCGCACCATGCTCGATTCGATCGCCACCCGCCTCGACGAAAGCCGCGACACCTCGCGCTATCTTGTCGGGCTGCTGGTGTTCCTTGGCCTGCTCGGCACCTTCTGGGGCCTGCTCAACACGATCGGCTCGATCCGCGAAACTATTGACTCGCTCGATCCCGGCTCCGGCGATGCCGCCGCCGTGCTCGAATCGCTGAAGCAGGGGCTTTCCGCGCCGCTCGCCGGCATGGGCACCGCCTTCTCGTCGTCGCTGTTTGGCCTGTCCGGTTCCCTGGTGCTCGGCTTCCTCGACCTGCAGGCTGGCCGCGCCCAGACACGCTTCTACACCGAGCTCGAAAACTGGCTGTCCTCGGTCACCGACCTGTCGTCCGACATCGTCGTCGCCGAACCGCCGAAGACCGAGTCCTCCGACGAGATCCGCGTCCTGTCGGAAAGACTGCGCAGCATGCAGGAAAGCGGCGGCGGCGCCAATCCGCGTGTCGCCACCGCCATGGCCAACCTTGCCGACGGCATTTCGGGCCTGGTCAAGAACATGCGCTCGGAGCAGCAGATCATGCGCGACTGGGTCGAGGCCCAGTCGGACGAGCAGAAGGCTATGCGCAATACGCTGGAGAAGATCGCCGACGCCCTGAAGAAGACCGGAGTCCATTAGCATGGCTCTCGCCAGGAGCCGGCGTACCGATCGCCGTATCGATTACTGGCCAGGCTTCGTCGACGCGCTGTCGACGTTGCTGCTGGCGATCATGTTCCTGCTCACCGTCTTCGTGCTGGCGCAGTTCCTGCTCGGCCGCGAAATCTCCGGCAAGGACACGGTACTCAACCGCCTCAACTTGCAGATAAACGAACTGACCCAGCTTCTGGCGCTGGAGCGCTCGACGACGCAGGACAAGGAAGATTCGCTCGCCAATTTGCAGGCGTCGCTGTCGGCGTCGGAGGCGGAAAAGAGCCGGCTCGAGCAATTGCTGGCGCAAGGCGCCGGTGCCGGCGACGCGGCCAACCAGCGCGCCACGGCGCTTTCTGGTGAACTCGACAACCAGCGCCAGATCAGCCAGCAGGCGCTGAGCCAGGTCGAAATCCTCAACCAGCAGATCGCGGCGCTGCGCAGGCAGATCGGAGCGCTCGAAGAAGCGCTCAACGTATCCGAAACGCGCGACCGCGAGTCCAACACCAAGATCGCCGATCTCGGCCGCCGCCTGAACGTCGCGCTGGCGCAACGGGTGCAGGAACTGAACCGCTATCGGTCCGACTTCGGGCGCTTGCGCGAGATCCTCGCCGATCGCGAGAACATCCGCATCGTCGGCGACCGCTTCGTCTTCCAGTCGGAAGTGCTTTTCCCGACAGGCTCCGAAGTGATCAACGATGCCGGCAAGGACGAGATGAAGAAGCTCGCCGACGCCATTATCGACCTGCAGAAGGAGATCCCGCCGGAGATCAACTGGGTGCTGCGCGTCGACGGCCACACCGATGACAAGCCACTATCGGGAACCGGCCGCTACCGCGACAATTGGGAATTGTCGACGGCGCGCTCGACCTCGGTGGTGAAGTTCCTGATCGAAAACGGCGTGCCGGCCAACCGGCTGGTTGCGGCCGGCTTCGGTGAATTCCAGCCGCTCGACCCCGCCGACACCGAAGATGCACGCAACAAGAACCGCCGCATCGAGCTGAAACTGACCGAGCGCTGATCGCCCCGGCTCCAGCGGCGGCCGCATTTAGGGCGACAATGCGGGCTAGCAAGGCCTGAAAAGATTACCTTTTTTGATTACACTTTGCCGAGGATCGCTCCTAGCTATGTCACCGGGCCGAGAACCGCCGGCGGTGGAAGCGTCCATCGCGCCCGACGGAACCGACGGCCCACGGCCGGAAGGCGGCGTCCCAACCGCCGCCTTCCCCAGTAAAAGGAGACGCAACCATGCGCTCTTTCACTCCCAAAACCCTCAGGACTGCAACGCTCGCCGCACTTCTCGTCACCGTTCCATTTGCTGGCGCCTACGCCAGCCCGCGTGAGACAGTTTTGATAAACCAGATAGAGAGCGTGGATACCGGTATCCGCGCCGCCATGCAGGCCAACAGGATCAAGCCGGTCGAGGCGCGTGACTTGCGCACGCAGGTCGCTCACCTTGATCGGGCCGCCCAGAGGGCCGCGCGAGATGGGACGATGCCGACCACGCAATATCAGCAGTTGCTGGCGCAGCTCGATCATGTGAGTCAGAAGCTGCGGGCTGCCACCGGCAGCGCCTTCCTCATCGGCAGCGGCGGCGATGGCGGAACGGCTATGGCCCAAACTATCCGAAAGGCTGAAACCCTCCATTACAGCGCCGCAGTTCGATCTTGCGCATGATCGTTTGATTCTTGCGCAGATCCGTTCCGCACCGAAGGCCCGCAGCAGATCCGTGCTCCGAAAATTGATTCCGATTTTTCGGGGTCATGCGCCCAGCCAAAGTACGATCAGCGCCAGCACTGCCGGTAGAGTCTGGATGTAGAGGATTTTCCTATCGACCGTCGCCGCGCCGTAGAGGCCGGCGATGGCGACGCAGAGCAGGAAAAACACCTTGATCTGGAAACCGGCCTCGCCGAGGTAAAGCCCCCAGATCAGCCCGGCTGCGAGAAAGCCGTAAAGTTGGCCGCAAGCACTTTCGATGCGCTGGCGAATTCCGGCGTCAGCTTGAACGCCTTGTGGCCGCGTGGCGTATTCCACAGCACCATCTCCAGATAGACGATGTAGAGGTGGATCAGCGCCACCAACCCGACCAGCACGTTGGCGATCATGCTTCATCTCCCGTCGCGGCACGGCGCCGCCTTGCGATATTGATCACGCACGCCACCGCTCCCGCAAGACGCATTGCGGCGTTCAGCTAGCAACCAATGTGCCCTTCGCTGACGGCCTTCAGGGTTGCCAATGCCCACGCATTGGTATCTTTTCCCGCCGTTCAAATTCAGCGGAACCCATCATGTCCTTTCAAAAACTCGACGACCTCGGTCACAAGCTCGAAGCGCTGGAGCATGCGCTCGCCATTCTCGGCGCCGACGAGGCGACCCATATGGCCGTTGGCGGCGGCGAAAAGCGCGCCGAGGCGATGTCGGCGCTGGCCGGCATGCATCACGCCAGAGCGACCGCGCCGGAGATCGCCGACTGGATCGCTGCGGCCGAGCAGGAAACGCTGAACGAAGAACAGCAGGCAGCGGTCAAGGAGTTCCGGCGGCAGTATACCAACCTGACCTGCCTGCCGGTTGAATTCGTCGAGCGCCAAACGACCGCGCGCATGCGCTCCGAGCAGCTCTGGCGCGACCTGCGGGCGAAAAACGACTGGGCAGGATTTTTGCCGGCGCTCGAAGGCGTCGTGGCGCTAGTGCGCGAGGAAGCAGCACTTCGCGCCGACGTGCTCGGCCTCGATCCCTACGACGCGCTGATGGAGCAGTACGATCCCGGCAACCGCGCCGCCGACATCACGCCGGTCTTCGCCGAGCTGAAGACCTTCCTTAGGGATTTCGTACCGGAGGCACTGGCCGTGCAGCAAGAGCGGCTGGCGAAAAACCCTCTGAAGCCGCTTTCGGGCAGCTACGCGATCGAAAAGCAGCGCGAGCTTGGCCTCGCCATGATGGCGGCGGTCGGCTTCGACCTCACCCACGGCTCGCTTTCGGTTTCGCATCATCCGTTCTGTGGCGGCGTGCCGAGCGACGTGCGCATCACCACCCGCTACAAGACCTCCGACTTCCTGTCGGCACTGATGGGAGTGCTGCACGAGACCGGCCATGCGCTTTACGAACAGAACCTGCCGAAGGCATGGGCGCACTGGCCGCTTGGCAAAGCGCGCGGCATGGCCGTGCATGAAAGCCAGAGCCTGTTCGTCGAAAAGCAGATCGGCCGCAACCCGGAATTCTGGCGCTGGGCGCTGCCGGTGGTCGAACGGCACCTGGGCGAGACCTGGTCGATCGACGACATCCTGCCGCATGTTCATAGGGTCGAGCGCGGGCTGATCCGCGTCGACGCCGACGAGGTCACATATCCGCTGCACGTCATCCTGCGCTACGAGCTGGAGCAGGAGCTTGTCTCGGGGCGGCTGGAGGCCGCCGACCTGCCCGAGGCTTGGGACGCCAAGATGCGCGACTATCTCGGCCTGTCGACCATCGACAACCCGGCCGACGGGCCGATGCAGGACGTGCACTGGCCGGGTGCCGCCTTCGGCTACTTCCCGTCCTATACGCTGGGCGCCATGATGGCGGCGCAGCAATGGGCGGCGCTGACCAGAGACCATCCTTCGGCCGACGAAGACCTCGCCACGGGAAATTTCGCGGCGATCAACGACTGGCGCCATGAAAAGATTTGGTCGCAAGGTTCGCGC
This sequence comes from Mesorhizobium sp. M5C.F.Ca.IN.020.29.1.1, assembly GCF_003997375.1. Taxonomy (NCBI): domain Bacteria; kingdom Pseudomonadati; phylum Pseudomonadota; class Alphaproteobacteria; order Hyphomicrobiales; family Phyllobacteriaceae; genus Mesorhizobium; species Mesorhizobium sp. M5C.F.Ca.IN.020.29.1.1. The sequence goes on from NZ_RZSW01000030.1 coordinate 7,270, forward strand.
TGGTCGACGCCCGACCTGCTCGAACGCGCCACCAGCGAGAAACTCAACGCCGCGCATTTCACCGATCACCTGAAAAAGCGCTACGGCGCATAAGACGGCACCCCCTCCCATCCATCCCACCTGACCGATCATTGGGGTTCTCGAAGATGATTCACCATTCTCGGTCCTAGCCGAGCCACCCTGCCTTGCAGGACGCAATTTACTTTTCTATCACTAGTGGCATTCGACTGTATCTGGGGACGTGCAGGGCATGGGGCGGGCAAGGCACTTTCAGGCGGCGACAACAGTGGCCGCAAGACTTACTATATTGGCAAGACTCACCGTATTGATTGTCATTTGCACGGTTGTACCGGCCATGGCCGGTACAACCGTGCACAAGGGCAGCGTTGGCGACTGGATCGAGCCAGTCGCGCTTCCCAAGGCCGATCCGCAATTCGACAGCCAGATCAAGAACGGCATATCCAACCTGCTGTCGGATTATCAGATCCGGAAGCGCCCCGGCGGATTGGAGGTCTTCGACCGCTATGCCTACAAGATCGTCGACCGCACCGGCCTGGAACGCGGCGCCAGCATAAATTTTGAATTCGATCCTGCGACGTCCGAGGTCACCGTGAACTGGATCGACATCATTCGCGACGGCGTGGTGATCCAGCATCTTTCCGATGCTGAGTTCGACGTGTTTCGGCGCGAGAGGGATGCGGAGAAGGGCCTCTTCGATGGTTGGCTGACCGCTTACCTGAACATCAACGATGTCCGGGTCGGAGACATCGTCGATTATGGCAAGACCACGGTCAGAACTCCGATCATCGGCACGGATCTCCTTTTCCATTCCTTTGCCGTGGCCTGGGACGAACCAATCGCTTTGATCCGCAAAAGAGTGACGTGGCCAACGGTGCAGCCCCTGAATGTCCGACAGGTCAGGACGGACATACGCCCGGATGTCCAGTCTACCGGAGAAACGACGACCTATCTTTGGCAAAGCGCCAACCCGACGCCGGTGAAATCGCAGGAATATCTGCCGCCGGACTTTCGCACATACCCATCCATCGAAATCTCTTCGACGTCTAAATGGCAAGATATCGTCGACACGGTTCTTCCGTATTATCGGCTCGACCAGGAACTGCCGGCAGATTTCGCAGCGAAGCTCGATGCCATTGCCGCGAAATACGATGCGCCAGAAGACAGGATGATCGAGGCGATGCGCTTGGTCCAGGACAACATCCGCTATGTCAGCCTGTCCATGGGCCGTGGTTCCTATATCCCGCGCAGCCCGACGACCGTGGTGGCAAGCAGCTTCGGAGATTGCAAGGACAAGGCGCTGCTTCTCGCCTCCAGCCTGCGGCGACTGGGAATCCACGCGGACTTGGCTCTCACAGATCTTGACGAAGGGCTTGCTCTCGCCACGATACTCCCGACGATAAGGGCGTTTGACCATGTTATCGTGAAGGTCGCCATCGACAGCCAGACCTACTGGATAGACGCGACCAACTATCTGCAGGGAGGCAGGGCAGATAATCTTATACCGCCCGACTACGGCTTTGCTCTGCCCATTGTCGCCGACAAGGCGGGAATGGAAAAGATAGAACGAAAGGAGCTCTACCAGCCGACCACCTTTGTGAATGAGGTATTCGATTTCCCCAAACGCAAAGGCGAGCCGCTCAAACTGACCGTCACCACGACCTATTGGGGCGCAGATGCCGATAGCATGCGCTATAAGCTTGTCTCGCAATCGGCGGCAAGGATCGCGGACGACTATCTCAAATATTACAATCGCCAGTATCCCGGAATGAAAAGCCTGGGGCCGCTGGTGACGAACGACAGCCGCGACAAGAATCTGGTTTCGGTAACCGAATCCTACGATCTGTCGGCAGGCGATCTCGATGCCGATAACCTCTCCAAGGACTTTGCTCTGAAATCGGATGTCGGCATCAGATATTTGCCGGAGCCCGACCTCCTCGAAAGGAGCGCGCCAATCTGGCTAGGCAGCCCGATCTTTCGACGACACCGGTGCACCGTCAGAAATTTGAAGGCCCACTTCGTAGGCCCTGAGGACAATGACGACGTGATTACGCCCTACGTTGCATTCAAGGCTCGTTGGACGAGCACCTCCACCGAATTTGAGGTCGACTGGTTTCTCAAGACTCTCAATGACCGGATTCCCGCCAAGAGTATCGGCCCTTATTTGAAATCCCTCAAGAAGATCAACGACAACTCGGCTTGGAACTACAATTCGCCTATTCGGACGCCGAAGCGAACTGACGCCAGTGGAAGGATCTACTCCGCGGCACCTCTGAGAGCATTCGATCCGGTTTCGAACTGCAGCTTGGCCAGCCGCGCATAGATACCGCCCTTGGCAACGAGGCTTTGATGGGTGCCTTCCTCGACGATGCAGCCGCCATCCATGACGAGGATCCGGTCGGCCTTCAGAACCGTCGCCAGCCGGTGGGCGATAACGATGGTGGTGCGGCCCTGCATCAGCCGCTCCAGCGCCGTCTGCACCAGCGTCTCGCTTTCGGCGTCGAGTGCCGAGGTCGCCTCGTCGAGCAGAAGGATCGGCGCATCCCGCAGAATCGCGCGGGCAATCGCCACGCGCTGGCGCTGGCCGCCGGACAGGGTCACGCCGCGCTCGCCGACCTCGCTGTCATAGCCTTTCTCGAGCTTCAGGATGAACTCGTCGGCAAGCGCATCCTTGGCCGCCGCCTCGATCTCGGCCTGGCTGGCGTCCGGACGGCCGAAGCCGATATTGTCACGCGCGCTGGCCGCGAAGATGGTGACATCCTGCGGCACGATGGCGATGCGCTCTCGTATGGCGACGGGATCGGCCTCTCGCACATTAACGCCGTCGATCATGATCTTGCCGATCTCGGGGTCATAGAAGCGCAGAAGCAGCGAAAAGACGGTGCTCTTGCCGGCGCCCGACGGGCCCACGATCGCCACCGTCTCGCCGGGCATGACCTGGAAACTCAGACCGCGGACGGCGGCGCGGTCGGGCCCAGCCGGATAGGAGAAGGATACGTCGTCGAAACTTATTGCGCCTCTGGCCGTCGCCGGTAGCAGTTTCGGATGCGCGGGGGCTTGGATCGCGGGCTTCTCGGCCAGGATCTCGGTCAGCCGTTCGGCAGCACCCGCCGCCTGGGCAAGCTCGCCCCACACTTCCGACAGCGCTCCGAGCGCGCCGGCGGCGAACACCGAATAGAGCAGGAATTGGCCGAGCGTGCCCGGCGACAGCGTCCCGCCAAGCACGTCGCGCGATCCGAACCACAGCACCGCCACCACCGAGGAAAAGATCATGAAGATGGCGAAGAAGGTGAGGAAAGATCGGGCAAAGATCGAAGATCGCGCCGCCTCGAACGCGGCTTCCACGGCAGATGAAAAATTCCCGGTGACCAGTTTCTCGTTGGTGAAGGCCTGCAGGGTGCGCACCGCGCCGATCTGCTCGCTGGCATAGGCCGTCGCGTCGGCCAGCGTGTCCTGCGCCAGCCGCGATTTGCGCCGCACCGAGCGGCCGAAGGCGACCAGCGGCAGCACGATCACCGGGATAGCGGCAATGACGAGGCCCGACAGTTTCGGGCTGGTGAAGACCATCATCGCCACGGCGCCGAGCCCCAGGATGACATTGCGCAGCGCCACCGAAGCGGTGGCACCGACCGCCGATTTTATCTGCGTTGTGTCGGCGGCGAGCCGCGACACAATCTCGCCCGACTGGGCGGTGTCGAAGAAAGATGGCGACAGCGTCGTGACATGGCGGAACACGTCGTTGCGGATGTCGGCGACGACGCGCTCGCCCAGCGTGATGACGAAATAGTAGCGGCTGGCCGACGCCGCGGCGAGCAAGGCAGCCATCACCACCAGCATGGCGAAATACTCGGCGATGAAACTGGAATCGGAAGCTGAAAAGCCGTGGTCGATCATGCGCCGCACGGCCAGCGGCAGCGCCAGCGTCGTCGCCGCCGCTACGGTCAGCGAGACGACCGCGCCAATGACCATCTTACGGTAGCGGGTGATATAGGGGAACAGGCGCCGCAGCGGCTTGAGCGAGCGCCTACGCTCGTCTGCATCGCCGCTGGAGTGCGCCATAACCGTTTCCTCTGGCTCTTTTTGTATGCGCCTTAATATGCGCTTGTCGCGGCCTTGTGATTCAATTCCGGCTGATGTATAGGCTCGCCGACCGTTTTTAAAAGCCGTGGCTCCTCAATAGCTGCGGCTTCGAGTTTTAAAAAGGGGCGCATCGACGCAGGCTTATGCCCGTCAGCAGCGCCGGCGAACCAGGAATAGCACAATGAAGACCGACATCCATCCCGACTACCACACCATCAAGATCGTCATGACCGACGGCACCGAATACATGACCCGTTCGACCTGGGGCAAGGAGGGCGACACGATGAACCTCGACATCGACCCGACCACCCATCCGGCCTGGACCGGCGGCCAGCAGACCCTGCTCGACCGCGGCGGCCGCTTGTCGAAGTTCAAGAAGCGTTTCGAAGGTTTCGGCCTCTAAGCCGCAGGCCTTTCGCAGATCAAGAACCCGCCCTCGTGGCGGGTTTTTTGTTGACTGGAGCCACCCGGCACAGGAGGGTCGACTGGTTGGCGAAGGGCGGCGACACGATGGCATTCAACGATGAACGATGGTCCGGCCTCACGGGCGGATACAAGGTCGTTTATGATCCACGGCCGGCCTTGCGAAGGCTGGCCGTTCACTACGATGACAAGTCGGTCTGGGACGAGCTCTGGAACGAACTGCATCATCAGGGCGATGTTGGAGACGCATCTTACGCCGCGGTTGTGGAACTGGCTCGCATCTCCGAAGGCGAAACTCCCGTATATTGGGGAGCTTACGGTCTGGCCGCGACGATCGAAGAAGCGCGATTGGCCTACGACCGGAACCCGCCGGTTCCGGATTGGATCGAACCACACTACAAAACTGCGTGGCAGATCCTTTTCGAATTGGCCTTGCGGGATCTGGCAGTTTCGGCGGACGACCCGACCGTAAACTGCGCATTGGCCGTTGTCGCCCTTCATAGAGGCCGGTTCAGCCTCGGCCGCATGGCGATTGCGCGGAAGATGAGCGCACCGAAATGCTACGGGATTATTTCGGCCGGTAGTCTCCGGCTCTATTCGCCGACTAGTTCGCGCAGCGCCATCCGCTTATAGGCGGCGACCAGGTCGTCGCCTTCTTGCCGCCCGACCGAGATTGCCAGCCGCATGGTGGCCTCGCCCATCTGCCAGATGAGAAACGCCGTCGTTTCCAGCGCCGCCGGATCGGCGGCAGGCCGCAGCCGTTTTAGGACCGCCGTGAGGAATTCGGCGTTGGCCCGGCTGTCGGCAAGCTCGAGTTCGCGCAGCGCCTTGTCGGCCTGTGTGCCCGACCAGATGTCACGCATCACCGGCTCCGCCAGGAACAGCCCGTAATAGATATCCACCAGCTCGGAAAACGCCCGCCGCAGCCCTTCCACGTCGCTCACCTCGGCAAGTGCTGCCGCGATGCAGGCCTGGCTTTCCGCGGTGTAGCGCTCGGCCAGCGCCCAGACGATCGCCCGCTTGTCCGGGAAGAACTGGTAGAGCGAACCGATCGACACGCCGGCCCGTTCCGCCACTTCGCCCATGCGCATGGCATCGCTGCCTTGCTCGGCCATCAAAGCGGAGGCGGCGGCAAGCATCCGTTCGACCCGTTCGCGGCTGCGTTGCTGGCTTGGCGCCCGGCGCGGCGAGGCGATCTGGCCATCCTGTGAACCCGATACGATCGAGCCTTCCATCACTGTCTCCTAGCGAATGATCAACAAGTTGGCTTGACTCGCAAAATACGAGGGTTTATCACGTTTTGCAAATGTGAGGATTACTCATGTTTGTGAACAAAGGAAATCACCCATGATCGACACAGTACGGAAACCGACTTTAATCCTCGGCGGCACCGGCAAGACCGGCCGTCGTCTCGCAGACCGGCTGACGGCGCAGAGCCTGCCAGTGCGGATTGGCTCGCGCTCGGGCACGCCGCCCTTCGACTGGGAAAACAACACGACCTGGGAACCCGCGCTTGATGGTGTCGGGGCCGTCTACATCAGCTACTATCCCGATCTTGCGGTGCCGGGTGCCGCCGAAGCGGTCGGCGCCTTCGCCAACCATGCCGTGGAGCGCGGTGTGCGCCGGCTGGTGCTGCTGTCGGGGCGTGGCGAAACCGAAGCGCAACGCGCCGAAGAGATGCTGAAATCCTCAGGCGCCAACTGGACGATCCTGCGCTGCGCCTGGTTTGCCCAGAACTTCAGCGAGAGTTTTTTGCTCGATCCGCTGCTTGCAGGTGAAGTGGCACTACCGGTCGGCAATGTCGGAGAACCGTTCGTCGACGCCGAGGACATTGCCGACGCCGCCGTTACGGTGCTTACCCGGCAAGGTCATATCGGCCAGCTTTACGAGCTGACCGGGCCGCGGCTGCTGAGTTTCGCCGACGCGGTCGCCGCGATCGGCAAGGCAGCTGGCCGCAACATCGGCTTCAAGCAGATTTCGCATGCCGAGTTCGCCGCCGCAATCGCCGCGCACGCGCTGCCGGCCGAGTTTGCCTGGCTGCTCAACGAACTGTTCACCGAGGTGCTTGACGGCCGCAACGAGGTGCTAGCCGACGGCGTCGAGCGCGTGCTCGGCCGAGCGCCAAGGGACTTCTCCGCCTACGCAATCGAAACCGCCGCTACGGGCATCTGGAGCAACTGACATGATCATGAAACTGCTCCCTACCCTAACCTTCGTAGCCGCGCTCGGCTCGGGCGTCGTCGCTGGTGTCTTCTTCGCCTTATCCAGCTTCGTCATGCCGGGCCTCGCCCGCTTGCCTGCCGCGGGCGGCATCGCCGCCATGAATTCGATCAACGTCACTGCGGTGACGCCGATGTTCATGACCGTGCTTTTCGGCACCGGACTGGTCTGCCTCGTCCTCGTTGTCGGCGCCATTCTCGGCTGGAATCAGCCGGGTTCGTTCTGGCTTCTCGCCGGCGCCCTGATCTATGTCGTCGGCAACCTGATCGTGACCATGATCTTCAACGTGCCGCTCAACAACGCGCTGGCCGCCGTCGATCCGGCAAGCGCCAACGGCGCCGCCGTGTGGGCCACCTATCTCAGGGACTGGGTGATGTGGAACCACGTCCGCACCATTACCGCCATCGTGGCGCTGGGCTGCTTCATCGTGGCGTGGCGGTGAATGAGGCCAGAAATCTAAAAGACCTTGCGTCAGGCAGGGTCTTTTGACTTGTGGCCCTTACGATCGGCATGACCGAGATGGCGATCCGGATCGATCACGTCGCGAACCAGTTGCTTGAGCCTTGCAGCGTCGGGAAAGCCGCCGTCGCGCTTGCGGTCCCAGACCAGCGTGTCGTTGCAGGAAATGGTGAAAATACCGCCGGTGCCCGGCACCAGCGTGACCTCGTCTAGATCCGTTCCGAAAGTCGAGAGCAGCTCCTGCGCCATCCAGCCGGCCCGCAGCAGCCACTGGCACTGCGTGCAATAGGTGATGCGGACCTGAGGCAGCGCCTGTGGGGTCAACTCGGACTTGAGCTCGCTCATGTCAGACTGAGCTTTGCTCATGTCAGACTGAGCTTTGCTCATGTCAGACTGAGCTTTGCTCATGTCAGACTGAGCTTTGCTCATGTCTTCGGGCTGAGCTCGCTCATGTCTGGGCTGAGCTCGCTCAGGTCTGGGCTGAGCTGTGCTCATGCGGCGCTGAGCTTCGCCATGGTCTCGTCGTCGACCTCGAAATTGGCGTAGACACTCTGCACGTCGTCATCGTCCTCGAGCGTCGCGACCAGCTTCATCAGCGATTGTGCCCGCTCCTCGTCGACCGCGATGTTGGTTTGCGGCTTCCAGATCGGCTTCACCGATTCAGCCTCGCCGAGCGCGCCTTCCAGCGCCTTTGATACTTCGCCGAGGTTCTCGAAGGCGCAATAGATCGTGTGCCCTTCCTCGTCCGACTGGACGTCGTCGGCACCGGCTTCGATCGCCGCGTCCATGACCTTCTCGGCACTGCCGACTGACGCCGGATAGAAGATCTCGCCGACACGGTCCCACATGAACGACACCGAGCCGGTTTCGCCCATCGCCCCACCGGCCTTGGTGAAGGCAGCGCGCACATTCGACGCCGAGCGGTTGCGGTTGTCGGTCAGCGCCTCGACGATCAGCGCAACGCCACCCGGCCCGTAGCCTTCGTAGCGCACGGCTTCGTAAGTCTCGGCGTCGCCCATCGACGCCTTGTTGATGGCTCGCTGGATGTTGTCCTTCGGCATCGACACCGCTTTGGCGTTCTGCACGGCAAGACGCAGGCGCGGGTTCATCGACGGATCCGGCGTGCCGCTCTTGGCGGCGACGGTTATTTCGCGCGCCAGCTTGGAAAACATTTTCGACCGCACCGCGTCCTGGCGGCCCTTGCGGTGCATGATGTTCTTGAACTGTGAATGGCCAGCCATGGCACCCCTGTCGTCTTCTTGGCAGAGCATCCTGCAGCGAGACCTCGCCTATTGCCAAAATGCTCGAATTCATAATTTCAGAACGTTCCTGGTGCGTCCGGGTGGACGTACGGCGCTCTATGTCGGAATGGCCGGCTTATAGATAAATCGGCTCAATTCGTCCAGCCGCGCCGTAACGGTGGTGCGCAACACGTCCGCTAGCTGCATCCCTGCGGCCATTCACCCTTCCAGATCGGATTTCAGCCGGTCGAGAATGCTGATCGCGTGCGTGGCGTACTGACTGATCCAGCGATCGTGGATCTGCTTGATCGGCAGCGCATTGAGATGATTCCAGCGTTCGCGCCCCTCGCGCCGCGCGACGACCAGGTCGGCTTCCTCCAGCACTTTCAGATGCAGCATGACGGTGCAGCGGTCCATGTCGGGAAAGGCATCGCACAGCATGCCGGTGGTGCGCGGCGCGTCCTTCAGCTCGTCCAGCAGCGCACGCCGGCGCGGATGCGCCAGCGCTTTGAAAACATTGTCATCCTGCGCCTTGCTTGACATGTTATATTTTTATAACATAATACCGATCGGATCAAGGAAGGAGCTGTGGATATGTCTCTTGGATTCAGGGTTTCGGGCCGCATCGGCAAACCGGTCGCCGAAGTCTTCGATGCGGTCGTCAATCCGAAGAAGCTCAGCGGCTATTTCACCACCATCGGCGGCGCCAGCGCCCCGCTGGTGGCCGGCGCCAAGGTCGTCTGGTGGGGCAAGGTCCCGGTCGAGGTCGACGAGGTGGAGAGAAACAACCGCATCGTGCTGCGCTGGGATGCCACCGACGCCGACGGCAAGCCGGCTTACAAGACGCGCATCGAGATGAGTTTCGAGCCGCTGGACGACGGCGGCACCTTCGTCACCATCGCCGAGGCCGGCTGGCACGAGGACGCGGTCGGCCTGGAGAAGTCCTACCTCAATTGCGAGGGCTGGTCGCAGATGCTGGCCTGCATGAAGGCCTATGTCGAATACGGGATCAATTTGCGCGACGGCTATTACCGCAGCGAGATGAAGGGCGAACCGGCCAGTGAAGACAATATCTGAGAAGACGGAGGAAAGAATGACTGCGAAGATCACCGGCGGCATCAACATCGCCATGAAAGTGCCGCCCCACCAATATCAGGACACGATCGCCTTCTACCGCGATGTCGTCGGGCTGAAGCCGTTCACAGCCAAAGCGCCGGCTGTTGGTTTCGAGCTCGGCCCCAATCGCCTGTGGATCGATGAGGCGCCGATGCTGAGCCAGGCCGAGGTCTGGCTGGAGCTGTTCACCGATGATTTTCCGGCCGCAGCCGATCACCTCGCCAAGGCCGGCGTCGTGCGCTGCGACGCCATCGAGGCGCTCGGCGAAGATTTCCGCGGCGGCTGGATCACCAATCCGGCCAATATTATCCACCTGGTGCGCGAACCCGACGCCTGGTGACCCCGACGCCTGGCGACAGGGGCGGCATCGACTTGAGAAGGAGGACGACATGGAAATCCGCGAGACACCTACCGCCGAAGCCGGCATGCTGATCCGGCGGCCGGTCGCAGAAGTGTTCGAAGCCATCGTCGATCCGGCGATCACCCGGAAATTCTGGTTCACTCATGGCAGCGACAGACTCGACAGCGGCAAGGAGGTTCGCTGGGAATGGCGCATGTACGACGTCTCGGCGCCGGTCACGGTCAGCGAGATCGTCAGGAACGAAAAGATCGTCATACAATGGAGCGATCCGCCGACCACGGTGGTCTGGACTTTTACCGAGATGCCGGGCGGCACGACCTTTGTCGAGGTTCGCAATTTCGGTTTTGCCGGCAGCCCCGATGAACAGGTCAAGCAGGCGATCGGCTCGACCGATGGCTTCGCGCTCGTGCTCGCCGGCGCCAAGGCGTGGCTGGAGCAAGGGCTGACGCTTGGTCTGATCGGCGACCGTCATCCGAAGGGTGTTCCGGCGAGTTAGAACGCACCGGCTTCGCCAGACCGGCGCGCCAACCTTAGTGCCCGCCGGCCTTTGCCTTTCTGCGACGTCGCGCCAGCATGTTGAGGCCCTCGACAAGGGCGGAAAAACCCATGGCGGCGTAGATGTAGCCCTTCGGCACATGGAAGCCCATGCCGTCGGCGATCAGCGTCATGCCGATCATCAGCAGGAAACTCAGCGCCAGCATGACGATGCTCGGATTCTTGGCGATGAAGTTGGCGAGCGGCCCGGCCGCCAGCATCATCACGGTGACTGCCACGATAACGGCGATGTACATGATGGCGATCTCGTCGGTCATGCCGACCGCAGTGATGATCGAATCGATCGAGAAGACGAGGTCGAGCAGCAGGATCTGGAAGATGGCGCCGGCCATCGAAAGCTGCAGCGTCTCGCCCATCATCGTGTCCTGGTGATCCTCGAGATCGACCGTGTGGTGTATCTCCTTGGTCGCTTTCCAGACGAGGAATAGGCCGCCGGCGATCAGGATCAGATCGCGCCAGGAAAAGCCATGGCCGAAAGCGGTGAATACCGGCGCCGTCAACTGGACGATGATCGAGATGGTGGCAAGCAGCACCAGCCGCATGATCAGCGCGGCGGAAATGCCGAGCCGCCGGGCGCGGGCCCTTTGTGCCTCCGGCAATTTGTTGGTCAGGATCGAGATGAAGATCAGATTGTCGATGCCGAGCACAACCTCCAGCACGATCAGCGTCAGCAACGCGACCCACGCGGTCGGATCGGAGACAAAGGCGAAATCCGGCGCCAGGAATTCGATGAGCTGCATGGAGGTCGTCCCCTCTTACGATCTAGAGCAGTGTCGCCGGCAGTTAGGTATCGCAGGCGTTGATATCAATGTCACGACCAGAAAGATGGCGCGGTTTCCTCGAGCCGCGGTCCGCGGCGAAACGGCGCAATCCGCTCGGTCAGGCCGCTGCGATCCGAAATGTCGACGCCGACGCCGCACAATGTCGCCGGGCCGGTCGCCGCCTCGAAGCGTCCTTTCGGCACCTTCGACAGAAACCGGTTGAGCGGCTCCTCCTTGTCCATGCCGAGCGAGGAATCATAGTCGCCGCACATACCGGCGTCGGAGATATAACCGGTGCCGCCATTGAGGATGTGGTGGTCGCCGGTCGGCTGGTGCGTGTGGGTGCCGACGACGAGACTTGCGCGGCCGTCGACGAAATGCGCAAAGCACATTTTTTCGGAGGTCGCCTCGGCATGGAAATCGATGACCACCGCATCGGCCTGCTCGCCGAGCGGGCAGGCGGCAAGCTCGCGCTCACCGGCCTGGAACGGATCGTCGAGTTCGGGATGCATGAACACCCGGCCCATGATGTTGGCGACCAGAACGCGCGCGCTATTCCTGGCAATGTAGACGCCGGAGCCGCGCCCCGGCGTGCCCTTGGGGAAATTGGACGGGCGCAGGAACCGCTCCTCGCGCGGGGCGAAAACCAGCGCGTCGCGCTGGTCCCAGACATGGTTCCCGGTGGTGACGACATCGGCACCCGCCGAGATCGTCTCGCGAAAGATCTCTTCGGTGATGCCGAAACCGCCGGCGGCGTTCTCACCATTGACGATGACGAAGTCGAGTTTGAAATCCGAGATCAGGCCGGGCAGTTGTTCCCACACCGCCGTGCGTCCCGTCTTGCCGACCATATCGCCGAGGAAGAGAAGTCTCATATAAGCATGATCCCGAACCGAAGGTCAGCGAACCAAAAAGCTGCATGACTTTCGGAAAAGACCATGCGTCCAGGAACTTATCTACAATTTCGGCGCGAACCGGCGCAACCCGTTCTCGGTGAGTATTTCCGAGATGATCACGTCATGCGGCTCGTCCGGCACCAGCGCCACCTCCTGGCAGTCGAAAGCAATGCCGATCAGTCGCGGCGGTTGCCCCTTGTCGACCAGCCGCGCGATCGCGCGGTCGTAATAACCGGCGCCGTAGCCAATCCGGTGGCCGCGCGCGTCGAAAGCCGCGAGCGGCACGAGCATCACCTGGGGATCGAGCACCTCCGCCTCCTCATGTGGTCCGACGGTGCCGAACCCCATGTCGACCATCGGTGCGCCACGCACCAGTTCGCGAAAGACGATGGTGGTCTTGTCGAGAATTGCCGGCAGGCAAAGCCTTGCTCCCTTTTCGCGCAAGGCGAACATCAGCGGCCGGATATCGACTTCCGAGCGCATCGGCCAGAAGCCGGAGACGATCTGGCCAGGCTCTATCGCAATGCTGTCCCGCGCCGTCTCGGCCATTTCGAGCGCTGCCTCCACCCGCCAGAATGGATCGAGCGCGTCGCGGCGCCCGAGTGCTTCGCGTCGCAAATGTCTTTTCAGGTCTTTCGAGGTTGTCATGCGCGGACGGTAGAAAAGATCAGATTTGGATGGAGTTTTAGGAGCGACGTTTTCTACCGCATGATCCACCAAAGTGTCAGCGGTTCGGTGAAAAGATCAGGCGAAATGAGATCAGCGGAGCGAACTTTTCGTTCGTGAGCACCGCACAAAGCGGTGCGACAAAATCCGCCAAAGATGGCCTTTTTGATGGGTGACGATCCACACAACCGGTGGAGAGAGCGATCCCGGGAACCTACAAAGTAGGTGGGCGCCGTATGAGAAAACCCACGGGTCTTCCCAGGGACAGCTCCCTAGGGATCATTAAGGCCCCGGGGAAAATGTTCTCCTGCCGGGAAGCGCAGACCGTCACGAGCAATATAGGCTGACGATCGACCAAGCGCCAGAGAGATGGCCATGTTCGCCGGCTTAATTCGTCACAAAGCCCTGCCTGGGACCTGCGCGACACGAGGTTTCACCGCGCCTCGCCGCGGTGCCTTGCACAGGCTGGACTGTCTCCTTACGGTTGCCCATCAAAACCGAGGAGCAAGAATGCGTTTCGAAGGCACGGCGGCCTATGTCGCCGACAAGGATCTGATGGTGGCGGTCAATGCGGCGATTGCGCTGGAGCGGCCATTGCTGGTCAAGGGCGAGCCCGGCACCGGCAAGACCGAACTGGCCAGGCAAGTGGCGGCGGCGCTCGGCCTCGAGCTGATCGAATGGCACGTCAAGTCGACGACAAGGGCGCAGCAGGGCCTCTACGAGTATGACGCCGTCTCGCGGCTGCGCGACAGCCAGCTCGGCGACGAGCGCTTCAACGACATCAGGAACTATATCAACCGCGGCAAGCTGTGGGACGCCTTCGCCGCAGGCAAGAAGGTCGTGCTTCTGATCGACGAGATCGACAAGGCAGATATCGAGTTCCCCAACGACCTGTTGCAGGAACTCGATAGGATGGAGTTCTTCGTCTACGAGACCGGCGAAACGATCCGCGCCGCCGTGCGCCCGATCGTCATCATCACCTCCAACAACGAGAAGGAACTGCCGGACGCCTTCCTGCGCCGCTGCTTCTTCCACTATATCCGCTTCCCCGACGTCGAGACGCTGCACAGGATAGTCGACGTGCACTATCCCGGCATCAAGCAGAACCTGGTGCGCGCCGCATTGACCCAGTTCTACGAGATCCGCGACGTGCCTGGCCTGAAGAAGAAGCCGTCGACCTCCGAGGCGCTCGATTGGATCAGGCTCTTGGTCGCCGATGACATCGCGCCCGAGGATCTGCGCGCCGATCCGAAGAATGCGCTGCCGAAATTGCATGGTGCGCTTTTGAAGAACGAACAGGACGTGCATTTGTTCGAGCGCCTGGCATTTATGGCGAGAAGGCAGGGGTGAGGAGCGGTCGGCCAAAGGCCGACGAAAAGCCAACGATTTGGCTTTTGGAGCGACGAACGCCCGGAGCCATAGCGAAGGCCGGGCATACGCGTCGGACAGCGCTTTCCCGTTGCTGGACCGTTGCCGGCGGCCGGGCACCGAGGCAGCCTAGGCATAAAGCTTCGGAGGGAAATGAAATGACCGGGATTACCGTCCGCCCACTGGCACAATCCGACCACGCCGACTGGCAGCGTCTGTGGACTGCCTACCTCAACTTCTACGAAACCAGACTGCCGGAGGAGGTCTACGCCGTCACCTGGAAGCGCCTGTTCACGGCGGGTGAGTTCGAACCGAAGGGATTCATCGCCACCCTCGACGGCAAGGCGGTCGGCCTGACGCACTATCTCTATCATCGCTCCTGCTGGTCGCAGGCGAACAATTGCTATCTGCAGGACCTGTTCGCCGACCCGGATGTGCGCGGCAAGGGCGTCGGCGCCGCCCTGATCGAAGCGGTCAAGCAGGAAGCCGGCAAGGTCGGCGTCAAGAATGTCTACTGGATGACCCACGAAACCAACACCACAGCGCGAAAGCTCTACGACCACGTGGCGCGGCGGACCGGCTTCATCGAGTATGATCTGCTATAGGCAATGCGATGTTCATCCCCTTCTTCCTCGAACTGAAGGCAGCGCGGGTTCCGGTCTCGCTCCGGGAATATCTGTCGCTGCTTGAGGGGTTGGAGGCGGGGCTGATCGACTATGACGTCGAGGGATTTTACTATCTCGCCCGCTCAGCACTGGTGAAGGACGAGCGCCACATCGACCGTTTCGATCAGGTCTTTTCGCACGTTTTCAAGGGCGTCGAAGCGCTGGCTGGCGAAAACGCGGTCGATGTCGAAAACATTCCGGAGGAATGGCTGCGCCGGCTCGCCGAAAAGCACCTGACCGACGAGGAGAAAAAGCTGGTCGAAGCGCTCGGCGGTTTCGAAAAGCTGATGGAAACGCTGAAGAAGCGGCTGGAGGAACAGAAGGGCCGCCACCAGGGCGGTTCGAAATGGATCGGCACCGGCGGCACCTCACCCTTCGGCGCCTATGGCTATAATCCCCAAGGCGTTCGCATCGGCCAGCATGAAAGCCGCAACCGCCGCGGGGTCAAAGTCTGGGACAAGCGCGAGTTCAGGAATTTCGACGATGCCGTCGAACTCGGCACCCGCAACATCAAGGTCGCGCTGAAGCGGCTGCGCCGCTGGGTGCGCGAAGGCGCCGAGGAGGAGTTCGACCTGCCCGGCACCATCCACGCCACGGCCGAACATGGCTATCTCGACGTGCAGACGCGACCTGAGCGACGCAATGCCGTGAAGCTGCTGATGTTCTTCGACGTCGGCGGTTCGATGGACGACCACATCAAAAGCGTCGAGGAGCTGTTTTCGGCTGCCCGTGCCGAATTCCGCCAGCTCGAATACTTCTACTTCCACAACTGCCTTTACGAAGGCGTTTGGAAGGACAATCGCCGTCGCCATGCGGACGTGATCCCGACCTTCGACCTCCTCCACAAATACGGCCCGGACTACAAGGTGATCGTCGTCGGCGATGCTTCGATGAGCCCTTACGAGATCGCGCATCCCGGCGGCTCGGTCGAGCACTGGAATCCGGAGGCCGGCGTCGTCTGGCTCGGCCGTCTGCTGCAGCAATGGCCGAACGCGGTATGGCTCAACCCGGAAAACCAGAAGAACTGGGGTTTCACCCATTCGATCGCCATGATCCGCGATATCTTTGGCGGCCGCATGTTTCCGCTGACGCTCGCCGGGCTCGAAGCCGCGACGAAGCAACTTTCAAGGAAGCACTGAATGGATTTCCGGCAAGCAAGACAGGAAGGCCGATGACCTGTTTCCTCTGCCTGCAATGTGGCGTCCAGTTCACGGCAGCAGCCGCGCCGCCGGACCATTGCCCGATCTGCGAGGACGAGCGGCAATATGTGCGCTGGGAGGGCCAGGCCTGGATCACGCCGGAAGCGCTCGCCGCCGGGCATCGGATCGTGATCAAGGACGACGCCGGTCTGCTAGGCTTCGGCGTCGAGCCGCGCTTCGCCATCGGTCAGCGGGCGCTGCTGGCGCAAACGGCGTATGGCAATGTCCTGTGGGACTGCATCTCGATGGTCAGCGACGAGGCGGTGGCCGAAATCAACCGACGGGGCGGCCTGGCCGCGATCGCCATTTCGCACTGCCATTATTATTCGGCAATGGTCGAGTGGAGCGAGGCGTTTGGCGGCGTGCCGATCTACCTGCACGCCGATGATCGCAAGTGGATCATGCGGCCGCATCCGGCTGTTGTCAGTTGGGAAGGTGAGACCCGCGTCCTAAGCCCCGCGCTGACACTTATCCACTGCGGCGGTCACTTTGCCGGTGGCCAGGTGCTGCACTGGAAACGCGAGGGCGGCGACGCCATCCTGGCCGGCGACATCTTGCAGGTGACGCCGACTCGCCGCCATGTCAGCTTTATGTACAGCTACCCCAACTACATCCCGCTCAATGCGGCGAAAGTGCTCGGCATCGAGGCTGCGCTGGAGCCATTCGCGTTCGACCATATCTATGGCGCATGGTGGAACCAGAACGTCATCGGAGATGCAAAGACGGCATTTGCAGCGTCGGTTGCGCGGTATCTCGCGGCGATCGCCTGAGGAATTCTTCGCGGCAGGACCGGAAATACCGGCAAACGCCGTAACAAATGCCTATTTTAAGCGAACTGGGGGAAGACAACCCCAATAGCGGCATGAGCTAAGAGGCAAAAATGGATAGTCACACCTACCCCGTAACCCGCACCGATGCCGAATGGCGCGCCCGGCTGACGCCGGAGCAATATGCGGTGATGCGCAACCACGGCACCGAGCGGCCGGGCAGCTGCGCCCTGCTTCACGAGAAGCGCGCCGGCACCTTTTCCTGTGCCGGCTGCGACCAGCCTTTGTTCGAATCCAAGCTGAAGTTCGAGAGCGGCACCGGGTGGCCGAGCTTCAACGATCCGGTGCCCGGTTCGGTCGAGACGACCGTCGACCGCAGCTATGGCATGGTCCGCACCGAATGCCATTGCGCCCGCTGCGGCAGCCATCTTGGCCATGTCTTCGAGGACGGGCCGCCGCCGACCGGCCTGCGCTATTGTATCAATGGCGTCGCGCTGAAATTCGAGCCGGCCGCCTGATAGGAATTCGACGGTGGCAAAAGGACGCTGCGGCCGCCCTTTGCCGGGCAGCGCTTTCCTGTCAGATCACCACCACCAGGATCAGCCACAGCACAGCCCCCAGCGTCATCAGCGAAGCCTTGACGCCACCGGATTTTTCGGCGGTCTGCCACACCGCAAAAGTCAGGAAGAAATTATACGGCACCGGCGCGAAATGCACCGCCAGAACGAGAGCGAGCGGCAGCTTCAGCCCGAGGAGGATGAGCGCCAGCACCGACACTGCGACGTTGATCGCCGTGCCGACAAGGACAAGATCGCGCCAGAACAGCCGATCGAGCGGGGCCGTGCCTTGCCAGCGCGAGCGGAAGAAACCCGCCGCGCGGCCTGCCTCGCCGTCTTCGCCTTCGAAGGTCTCTGGCGCACTCATCGATGCGGCTTTCTCTCATTCGATAGCAGAGATGTCCAAAGCGGCAAGCCTGTCAACGCAACTCGATCATCGGCACGCAAGCGTATGATCTGACAGATTGTCATCAAACGGTCGTGAAACCTTTCTACGTCGCCCTTGTCGGCATCTCGGCAAGGGTAACTTACCGGAATTTGCCGCCTCCATCATCCAGTCGCCTGACAGGGAGGTCTTGAGATGAGCGATAATGTCTACAACGTGCTGTTTCTTTGCAACGCCAATTCGGCGCGATCCATCATGGCGGAAGCCATCCTCAATCGGATCGGTGCCGGCAGGTTCAAGGCCTTTTCCGCCGGTTCGCAGCCGAAGGGCGAGGTCAATCCCTTCGCACTGCAGCTGCTCGAAAGCCTCAATTACGATACGAGCTTCGCGCGTTCGAAAGGCTGGGACGAGTTTGCCGAGCCCGACGCGCCGGAAATGGACTTCATCTTCACGCTTTGCGACAGCACCGCAAACGAATCTTGTCCGATCTGGCCGGGTCATCCGATGACCGCGCTCTGGTCTATAC